>JBBRGP010000054.1:0-11685 GCA_038224105.1 Desulfobulbales bacterium
CTCAATCAGTTTACAGCCTAACGACTACCCAATATCAAAGATAATCTGACGTATGCCTGCCAATGGGGTGGCTAGCTCCACATAAAATATAAAAAAAGGTTGTCTGGCCGGCAGCTCCGGCAAGACAACCTTCTCTCTGCATGCCAAACCCCGATGAACTTGGAGACTTAATCGTTCCCCGTGGGATCGTTGCCTTCCGCCGCCGCTTTCAGCAGATCGCCAAAGGTCGACGGTGCGCTCTCGGAGGCCAGTTTTTCCGCCTTTTTAAACTTCTCGACGGCAGCACCTTCGTCCTCACCTTCGAGGGTTTTTACCGACAAACCGATTTTCCGGTCCTTGGCCGAGACATTGATGACGATGGCCTTCAGGGTATCCCCAACCTGATACATGCCGACAGGGGTTTTAACCTTATCCTTGCTCAGTTCGGAGACATGGACCAGCCCTTCAATCCCCTCCTCCAGTTTGACGAAGACCCCGAAATCGGTAACGTTGGTAATTTCACCTTCGACGACGGTTCCTGAGGGATAATTATTGTAGGCGGCCTGCCACGGATCCGGCACCAGTTGCTTGATCCCCAGGGAGAACCGTTCGTTTTCCTTATCGATCTTCAAGACAACCGCCTGGATCGTTTCCCCTTTGGTATACTTCTCGGAAGGATGCTTGATGCGCTCGGTCCAGGAAAGATCGGAGACATGGATCAGTCCGTCAATACCTTCCTCGATCCCAATGAAAACACCGAAGTCCGTGATATTCTTTATCTTGCCCTCAATTACCGAGCCGACCGGATAGTTTTCGGTGACCAGATCCCAGGGATTCGGCTGCAGTTGTTTCATGCCGAGGGAAATTCTTTTGGTCTCGGTCTCGATATTGAGCACCATGACCTCAACCTCATCACCCACGGAAACCATTTTGGATGGATGGCGGGGCTTTTTCGACCAGGTCATCTCGGAGACGTGGATGAGACCTTCGACCCCTTCCTCCAGTTCGACGAACACCCCATAGTCGGTGATGGAAACAACTTTGCCCTTGGTGGTCTGCCCCACCGGATATCTGTTGACGACGGTTGCCCAGGGATCTTCGCGAAGCTGTTTGACACCGAGGGAAACGCGGTCATGCTCGCGATCGTACTTGAGAACTTTGACCTCGAGTTCCTCACCGACCCGGTAGAGTTTGGCGGGGTGGGAAACGCGTCCCCAGGAGAGATCGGTGATATGACAGAGACCATCCATACCACCCATATCGATAAACAGACCGTAGTCGGTAATATTGGTGATGGCACCTCTGATGATCTGTCCTTCGGCGAGTTTCGAGCGCATCTCTTCCCGGAGTTTATTGCGCTCTTCTTCGAGAATCGCCCGGCGGGAGATAACGACGTTGTTGCGTTTCTTGTTGAATTTGAGAATCTTGAAATCCATGCTTTCCCCGATCAAGGCATCGAGGTCCTTGACGGGGCGCAGATCGATCTGGGAGTAGGGCAGGAAGGCCGGAACCCCGATATCGACGGACATGCCGCCTTTAACCCGGCTCTCGATCTTGCCGGAAATGGTGCCCTCGGCTTCCTGAATTTCGGCAATCCGTTCCCAGACCTTGATGGCAATGGCCTTTTCTCTCGACAGGAGGAGACCGCCTTCTTCTTTGCGGCGCTCAATAAATACATCGAAGACGTCACCAATCTTGATATCTTCACCAGAATCCAGACGGAATTCCGATTTGGCAATATAACTTTCCGCTTTATCGCCAACATCAACAAGGAAATAGTCATCGACACTGCCGATGATTGTGCCCCGCGAAACATCGCCGACGGCCACTACCTTGTTATTTTCTTCCATCTCGAAAAGCTCCGCAAAACTCAGCTCTTCACCGCTTCCCTGGGTTGATTGTTTAAATTGTTCTGTCATGGATTTTACTCTTCCTGTCGACCAAAGGCCATATGGTAAGGGTTACTTACTCCACCGCCCTGGAGCGTCCGGAGTAAAAAATAAGGTTGCCTCCGGAATGGGAAGACAACCTGCAAAAATATTAACAGTATCGTATATCAACTTTTCAACGAAACGACAACACCTTCTTGCACACCGACTGCATTATTTCCGCTTCTCCCATCCTGCCCAGCACCCCGTATTTTCGGCAATCCTGGCACCTATTGATGCCGTTCCCGATGACCGGCCGGAACCGGGGGGAGCGCGACCGCGGGGCCGGGGCCGTCGCCCCTTCTTATTTCTCGATGGGTCCACCGGTCCGTCGCTTGCGGTGCTGTTTTTAAGAACCCCCCGGTCCTGGCCTTTGGGGGGAGGTGTCAGCAGGTATTCCTCGGCGAGGATACAGTCAAATTTCCGGTTGATGAAGGTTTCGATGGCCGGCAGGTAGAAAGCCCCCTCCTCACAGGCAAAACTTACCGCTTTGCCGCTCGCGCCGGCCCGGCCGGTCCGGCCGATCCGGTGCACATAATCCTCAGGTTCGTAGGGCAGGGTGTAGTTGACCACGAAGGTGATTCCTTCGATATGGATGCCGCGCCCGGCGACGTCGGTGGCGACCAGGACTTTGACCTTGCCGGACCGAAACATCTCGAGCCGGGATGCCCTTTTATTCTGCTCGACATCGCCGGACAGCAACAGGCAATCGATACCGTTTCGCTCAAGACGGTTGGCCAGCCGCTTTGTCTCGTTTTTCATGTTGGCAAAGACCATGATCCGGTCTTCCGGATGGCGAAGGATGAGATTGTAAAGGATGGTATATTTCTCTTCGGTGGTGGCAAGATAGACGATCTGTTCGACGGTTTCGACCGCCACATGTTCCGGTTCCGCTTCAACCACCCTGGGCCGGACGCACCACTGCGAGGCGAGACGCTGCACATCCTCGGGGACAGTTGCCGAAAAAAGCATGGTCTGGCGCTCTTCTCGTGGCGGCAGCCGCCCGACAATCCGGCGGACATCGGGGATAAAGCCCATGTCCAGCATCCGGTCCGCCTCATCCATGACGAGAATCCGACAGTGGCGCAGATCAATGACATTCTTGCCGATGAAGTCGAGCAGCCGGCCGGGAGTGGCAACGACCACATCGCACTTTTTGTTTTGGAGAATCCCGAGTTGCTTCTGATAATCCACCCCGCCAAAGATTGGACAGACGCTGATATCGCAATATTTGGCGAGTCCAACTCCATCTCCGGCGATCTGCATGACCAGTTCCCGGGTCGGGGCCAGCACCAGGGCTCGCACTCCGCTCTTGTCCGGGCGCGGTTCTTTATCGGCAAGCAGCCGGGCAAGGATGGCGATCAGAAAAACAGCGGTTTTGCCGGTGCCGGTATTGGCCTTGCCGATCAGATCCTGGCCCGCCAGTACCTCCGCCAGAGCCTTTTCCTGAATCGCCGTACAATACTGAAAACCATGGTCGGCAATGGCCCGCATAACCGGAAGGGGAATGGCGTAGTCATGAAAACGGCTCTTGCCTTCAACCGGCGTCACAGGAAAACCGTCAAGGGTCCATTCCGACTTTACTTTGACTTTGGCCGGCGCCCGGTATTTCCTCGCCTCTCTCGGCGTACCGGCCCCCTGGTCGAAGGCGGCGGTCGCCCCCAGTCCTCCCGGGGCGGTCGCTTCCTTGCCCGGCTCGACCGGAGGATTCGATCCCCCTGCCGGTCCGGACCGGCCCAGAAGTTTCCCGTATTTACGCTTGCCAGCCTGGGCGATTCGTCTGATCTTTGTTCCTGCAGCCAGAAGAAATCTCTTCATCATAGGCTCTTTTACACCTCAATTTTTCCGGCATGGCCGGAGTAAAGAAAATCGTGCCGGGCCGGTTTTGCCGACAAAACACGGAAAAGCCAGTCATTTCGACGGGCATACGGCCTGCGACGGTATGGCCAAAGCGGAGACTAAAACCGGACAAAGGGGCTGCGCGGACTCGGGAATCTCGATAATTGATATGAGATTCGCGGTGAATTCGAAAATTCTCGATGATACGGCTGCTATCGTCCTACGATTTGCCGGCAATACGCAACTCCTCCATCAACGGTCCGAACAAACCCTCATATTCGGGAATGGCCTTTTTGAGGATGGTGCCGATATAGGGAATATCAGCATCATTGACGACGATGTTGGCCGAACAGGACAGGGCCTGCAGGTCGTAGAGGGTACGAAACTGTTCGCCGATCAGGACATAAAAAATATAGCGGCGGCGGGCCATGGCCATCGATCCCATATAGCGATGAAATTTCCCGGAATGGATCCCGCCGCGCTCAAAACGGTCGTGAAGGAAGACCGCGGCGTAATTGACAAAAAGCATCTTGTCGATGGCCTCTTCCGACGTCTCCGCCAGCTCAACCCGATAACCGACCCCGGCGGTAGCCTTAATGACACTTTCACGACCGGGCACATCAGGTATCAACACCAGTGCCCTGGGGATGTCCTCGACCACCTCCTTTTCTTCAAAATTACCCGCTTTCAACCATTCGGTATCGGGCGGAGCCGGCGGTTTGATCCGCGGCGCCTTCACGGCCCCGGCCGCACCGTCCTTCTCCATACTTTTATCCAGCCCGAACGGGACCGCGCAATGGGCACACTTGATTTTAATCCGCCGCCCCGGCTCAAGTTGCCGGACGCTTTCACTGATTTTGTCCTTGAGCTTCAACTGCTTCCCGCAATGCGGACATTGCACTATCATAATTTTCTCCTCGCGTCTCTCGTCTCCCGTTTCGACAACCGGTACGCTCCACCGTCAGCAACAGACAGGGTCATCTGCCGAAATAGCCGCGCCCCTGCTCTTCCTCTTCTTCCATGGCCAGATTGGTCAGGGTCGTTGTCGCCTCGCCCCGTTCGGCCTTCAGCCGGTCAAGACCGCGATTCATTTCAGCCCGCTGCGAACAGTAGGTGATGGCGCTTTGCTCGGTGATCAGGCTGCGGCTGTAGAGTTCGAGAATATGTTGATCGAAGGTCCGCATTTCCAAAGCCGATCCCTCGTCGATAATATTATAGAAGGTCTTATCCTCGGTCTCACCGTTCAGAATCAGATCCTTTACCCGAAGACTGGTGCGGAGGATCTCCATCGCCGCCACCCGTCCGCCACCCACCCGCGGCAGCAGCCGCTGGCTGACGATCCAGCGAATGGTATCAACCAGCCGGTTGCGGATCTGCGGCTGCTCCTCCTGCTCGAACATGCCGAGGATACGGTTGATGGTCTGCCCGGCATCGATGGTATGCAGGGTTGACAGGACCAGGTGACCGGTTTCCGCCGCGGTCAGACCGATCTCCATAGTCTCCCGGTCGCGCATCTCACCGACCAGGATAACCTTCGGCGCCTGGCGGAGGGCGGCCCGCATTCCCACGGCGAAACTGCTGAAATCGTTACCCAGTTCCCGTTGATTGAAGGTGGCATTTCGCTGTTCATGCATATATTCAATGGGGTCCTCAAGGGTGATAACGTGCACCGAGCGGCTCTGGTTGATCCGGTTCAAGAGGGCGGCAAGCGAGGTCGTTTTGCCGGTGCCGGTGGCGCCGGTGAAGAGGATGAGACCGTTCAACTCCCCGGCCATTTTGGCAAAGGCCTCGGGGAACTGCATGCCCTCGATGGTCGGGACCTGGGTCTCAAGTTTTCGCAGAACCGTGGAGTAGTAGCCTTTCTGGGTGAAGATGTTTACCCTGAACCTGGCCTTGTCCGACAGGGAATAGGAGAGATCGCACGAACCGGTTTCCACCAGGTCCTTGAGAAGCCGTCGGTTGTTGCCAATGAGGTTGAGGGCAAAGGTTTCGGTTTGAAAAGGGGTGAGCTCCGTCACCGGCGGGTTGACCTCGACCGGAACCAGCTGTCCGGCTGCTTCTACCTGTAAGGTTTTGCCGACGGTGATATTGAGGTCGGAAACATTGCCGTGCGATTCCAGCATAGTGGCTATCCAGTAGTCTATTTCCGTCTTTTTCATCCCGTTCTCCCGAATAAATGTGCAATACCAGTTGGTTTCATAGTATATTGTGACACACGCCCAAGTGTTACAAGCTTTTTTTTGCTTTTTCTACACATTTCTTTCTGTTATCGATCCCCATCAGCACATCTGGAGCTCAGAGACATGGCAATTCCATTGCGCAGCGCAACAACCACCCAAGGACGCAGAATGGCCGGCGCCCGCAGCCTCTGGCGGGCCAACGGCGTCAAGGAAGAACAGTTCGGCAGGCCGATTATCGGCATTGTCAATTCCTTCACCCAGTTCGTACCCGGCCATGTTCATCTCCATGAGATCGGCCAGCACCTGAAGCGGATCATCGACCAGGCCGGCTGTTTCGCCGCCGAGTTCAATACCATCGCCATCGACGACGGCATCGCCATGGGCCATGCCGGCATGCTCTATTCCCTGCCCTCCCGCGAACTGATCGCCGACAGCGTTGAATATATGTGCAATGCCCATACCGTCGATGCGATGATCTGTATCAGCAACTGCGACAAGATCACCCCCGGCATGCTGATGGCCGCCATGCGCCTCAACATCCCCGCCATCTTTGTCTCCGGCGGACCAATGGAAGCGGGCATCGACGGCAGCAAGCGCTATGACCTCGTCGACGCCATGGTCATGGCCGCCGACAACGCGGTAAGCGACGCTGATATTGCCAGGGTCGAGCGCTGTGCCTGTCCGACCTGTGGCTGCTGTTCGGGAATGTTTACCGCTAACTCGATGAACTGCCTGAACGAGGCCTTAGGGCTGGCCCTGCCCGGCAACGGCACGGTCCTCGCCACCCATGCCAACCGCCGACTGCTGTTCGAAGGGGCGGCCAGACGGATCGTCGAGATGGCCTCGGCCTGGTACGACCGCGGCGACCGCTCGGTCCTGCCGCGCACCATCGCCAGCCGCAGCGCCTTTATGAACGCCATGACCCTCGACATCGCCATGGGCGGTTCCACCAACACCGTCCTCCATCTCCTGGCTATCGCCCACGAGGCCGGCGTCGATTTCACCATGGCCGATATCGATGGACTATCCCGGAAAGTCCCGAACCTGTGCAAGGTCTCCCCGTCGTCGACCTACCACGTTGAGGATGTCAACCGGGCCGGCGGCATCATGGCCATTCTCGGCGAGTTGGACCGGGGCGGGCTCCTCGACAACACGGTATGCCGGGTCGACAGCCCGAGCCTGAAAGAGACCCTCGACCTCTGGGACATAGCCCGGCCGAGCCACACCGGGGCGGCGGAGGACCTCTATCGCAGCGCCCCCGGCGCCGACGGGCCAAACCAGCTCCTCGGTTCGCAGAACTGCTCCTATGCCGAACTCGACATCGACCGCAAGGCCGGGTGTATCCGCGATATGGACCACTGCTATAACCGGGAAGGCGGTCTGGCCGTCCTTTTCGGCAATATCGCCGGAGACGGTTGCATCGTCAAGACCGCCGGGGTCGATCCGTCGATCTTCATATTTTCCGGGACCGCGCGGGTGTTCTCTTCCCAGGAAGCTGCCTGCGAGGCCATTCTCAGCGGCCGGATCAAGGCCGGAGATGTCCTCATCATCCGCTATGAAGGCCCCAAGGGCGGGCCGGGCATGCAGGAGATGCTCTACCCGACCTCGTATCTGAAATCGGTCCATCTCGGCAAGAAGTGCGCCCTGATCACCGATGGCCGGTTTTCCGGCGGCACCTCCGGCCTCTCCATCGGTCACGTCTCCCCGGAAGCGGCAGCCGGAGGGGCCATTGCCCTGATCGAGGACGGCGACGCCATTGACATCGATATTCCGGCCCGAACGATCCAGGTCAGGGTCACCGACGGCGAACTTGCCGCCCGCCGGCAAAAGGAGGAGGGCAAAGGCAGCATGGCTTTCCGCCCGACCGACCGGCAACGGAACATCAGCACCGCCCTCAAGGCCTATGCGCTGTTTGCCGCCTCAGCCGATAAAGGCGCCGTTCGGCTGCTTCCCGAATAGCCGGCAATGCTCCGGGGTTCGGCATTTTGATCCATCGTCAACTATGAGGAGCATTTCTTGAAACCGACAGATATCAATATTCCCGAGTACTTCCATAAAGTTATCGATTGCCAGTACGCCTGCCCGTCGCACACGCCGGTACCCGAATACATTCGGATGATCAATCAGGGCAAGTATGATGAAGCGTTCAAAATCAACTGGATATCGAACGTCTTCCCCGGCGTTCTCGGACGGATCTGCGACCGCCCCTGCGAACCCGCCTGCCGGCGCAGCCGGGTTGAAGAAAAGCCGGTCGCCATCTGCCGCCTGAAACGGGTCACCGCCGACTATAGAAATCCTGCCACCGACTTTACCCCGGCGGTGCCGACCGCCAAAAACGGCAAAATGATCGCCCTGATCGGCGGCGGCCCCGCTTCCCTGACCGTCGCCCGCGACCTCCTGCCGCACGGCTACCAGATCGATCTTTATGACGATCAAAGCAAGGCCGGCGGGTTTATCCGCACCCAGGTCCCCTCCTTCCGTCTGCCGGAAAAGGTGTTGAACGAGGAGGTCGACCGGATCCTCAACATGGGGGTGACCAGCCATTTCAACCACTATGTCAACAGCCTGAGAAAGATCGTCGACCTGGGCTATGACGCCGTTTTCGTTGGCACCGGCGCCCCGCGCGGCCGGGATCTGCCGGATCTGCCGGGCCGCCGGGAAGGCGACGGGGCGATCTTCATCGGCATCGAGTGGCTGGCCGGCGTGCTCTACCGCCACGTCGTCAACTGCGGCCCGCGGGTCCTGGTGCTGGGCGGCGGCAATACCGCCATGGATTGCTGCCGGACCGCGAAAAGACTGGGTGCCGACGAGGTGGCGGTGGTCGTCCGCAGCCCGAAAACGGACATGAAGGCCTCGCCCTGGGAGATTGACGACGCCGAAGAGGAAGGGATCCCCATCATCGACAATCATGCGCCGCTGGAATTTGTCATCCGCGATGGCGTGTTGATCGGCATGCATTTTCAGAAGATGACCGCCGACTACGATGACGAAGGCCGGCGCCGTCTGGTGGCCAGCGACCAGCCGCCGGTTTTCATGGCCTGCGACCAGGTGCTGCTGGCGGTCGGCCAGACCAACGCCTTCCCCTTTATTGAACCAGAACTGGGGATCAGGATGACCAAACATGGGTTGCCCGAACTCGACCGGGAAACCCACCAGTCGACGGTCCCGCATATTTTCTTCGGCGGCGATGCGGCCTTCGGCCCGAAAAACGTCATCACCGCCGTCGCCCACGGCCATGCGGCGGCGATCTCCATCGATCTCTATTGCCGGGGCAAGGATCTCCATGACCGTCCGGCCCCGGCGGTCAACCTGGTCAGCCAGAAAATGGGGATGCAGGACTGGCTCTACGATAGCCGGGTGTCGATCGATCAACGTCATCCAGTGCCGACCGTCGACCGGGTCAAATCACTGCACGACCGGCTGCTCGAAGTCGAACTCGGATTCACCAAGCAGACCGGCCATCAGGAGGCCTCTCGCTGTCTCAATTGCGATGTCCAAACGGTCTTTGAATACTCCACCTGCATCGAATGCGACTCCTGCGTCGATGTCTGCCCGGAATCCTGCATCACCTTCACCGACAACGGCGACGAGGAGGACCTCCGCCAGAGGCTTTTGGCCCCGGCCGATAACCGCCAGCAGGCGCTGTATGTCTCCCCGCTCCTGCCCACCGGCCGGGTCATGGTCAAGGACGAAAATGTCTGCCTGCACTGCGGTCTGTGCGCCGAACGCTGCCCGACCTCCTCCTGGGAAATGATGAAATTCGCCTACAATTCTCCACTGCCGGGTCAGAAATGAACAAGATCGAACGAATCAACGACTTCGTCGTCCGTTTTGCCAACGTCAACGGCTCCGGGTCGGCCAGCGCCAACAATCTTTTTGCCAAGGCGATCTTCCGGCTGGGAATCCCGGTCAGCCCAAAAAACATTTTTCCGTCCAATATCCAGGGCTTGCCGACATGGTACGAAGTCCGGGTAAGCGAACATGGCCATCTCGGCCGACGGGGCGGCTTCGATCTCGTCGTTGCCGTCAACGGCCAGACCCTTTTGCAAGACTACCGGGAACTTGCTGCCGGCGGCTACTTCCTCTACGACTCAACCAAAGAGTTATCGGCGGATTTCCAACGGACCGATATCACTGCCATCGGCATCCCTCTTACCGAACTCTGCAACAACGCCTTTGATAATCCCAAACTCCGACAGCTGCTCAAAAACATCATTTACGTCGGCGCCCTGTCCTTCCTGATCGACCTGGAATTCACCATTCTCATCGAGGCCATCGAACGGCAGTTCGCCAAGAAGCCGAAACTCGGCGAACCAAATATTAAGGCCCTGGAGATCGGCTATGCCTATGCCAGGGAGCATCACCAGGGCGCCTGCCGGCTGTCGCTGCGGAAAACCGACAAAACAGGCGAAGACATCCTGGTCGACGGCAACTCGGCTTGCGGTCTCGGGGCGATCTATGCCGGCGCGACGGTTGCCGGCTGGTATCCGATCACCCCCTCCACCTCGGTGGTCGAAGCCTTTGAGAAATACGCCAAGATGTTCCGGACCGAAAAGGATACCGGCAGGCGCAAGGTGGCCATCCTCCAGGCCGAGGACGAGCTGGCCGCCCTGGGAATCGTCATCGGCGCTTCCTGGAATGGCGCCAGGGCCTTTACCGCCACCTCCGGCCCCGGCATCTCCCTGATGAGCGAGTTTTTTGGTCTGGCCTATTTCGCCGAGATTCCGGCGGTGGTAATCGATGTTCAGAGGACCGGCCCGAGCACCGGCATGCCGACCAGGACCCAGCAAGCCGATCTGCTCTCCTGCGCCTACGCCTCGCACGGTGATACCAAACATGTTCTGCTCTTTCCCTGCGACCCCAGGGAATGTTTCGACCTGACCGCCGACGCCTTCGATCTCGCCGAACGGCTGCAGACCCCGATCATCGTCATGAGTGACCTTGATCTCGGCATGAACGACCATGTCAGCCCTCCCCTGCACTGGGATGACAACCGCAGCTACGACCGCGGCAAGGTGCTGACCGCCGAGAATCTGGACACCCGCCAGCAAAAATGGGGCCGCTATCTGGATATCGACGGCGACGGCATCTGCTATCGCACCTATCCCGGTACCCACCCTACCAAAGGGGTCTATTTCACCCGCGGCACCTCCCATAACGAGTACTCGGGCTACACCGAGGAAAGCCCGATTTACCAGGCCGGAATGGAGCGGCTCCTGGTCAAGTGGCAAACCGCCCGGACGCTGGTGCCCGCCCCACGCACCAAAATCAGGGATCCAGGGAGCCGCATCGGCGCCGTCTTTTTCGGCACCACCACCCATGCCGCCTACGAGGCGATCGGCAGATTTTCCAGACAGGGTCTAAAGATCAATTCCCTGCGGCTGCGAGCCTTTCCCTTTCAGGCAGAGGTGATCGATTTTATCGACAGCCATGAGACGATTTTTGTTATCGAACAGAACCGTGACGGCCAGTTGCGCGCCATGCTACAGAATGAATGCAACATTTTGCCGCACAAGCTCCGGTCGATTCTCAATTTTGATGGCCTGCCGATCACCGCCGACTTTATTACGGCAAGGATTCAGGATTTTTTCGATCACCAGGAGGTACGCCCCCCTGAAGGTACGCAAGGAGGAAAGGTATGAGCATCGACAAACCGATTTTTCGTCACCCCAAAGCAGCCCATAATTCCGGCGGTTACACCCGCAAGGATTACGAGGGGGCAATCTCCACCCTCTGTGCCGGCTGTGGTCATGACTCGG
>JBBRGP010000055.1:0-11685 GCA_038224105.1 Desulfobulbales bacterium
CCGGTCTGATGGATCACCCGGATATCCTTTAAGAGTTCATCGGGCAACCCCTGCAGCCCCTCCGCCACCAACCTGTTCACCGCCTGGGCACCCTGACTGCCGCCGAGTACCAGCAAGGTTTTTTTGCCGCTCGCTTGAGGCGGCGGATTATGCGCCAGCTCGAGGATACTCCGGCGCACCGGGTTGCCGGTATAGGAAATTTTCCCCACCGGGAAATCACCTTCGCTGCCCGGCAGCGACAGGCACACCCTGTCGACCAGGGGTCCGAGTTTTCTATTGGCCAGTCCCGGAACCGAATTCTGTTCATGAATGATCGTGGCAATCCCCAGCATTCTGCCGGCAACAACCACCGGTCCGGTGACATAGCCGCCAACCCCGAAGATCACGTGCGGCCGAAAGCGACGGATGATCTTTCGCGCCTGCAGATAGGAAATCGGCAGTACGGCAAGGGCCTTAAGGAGTTCCAGCGGATTTTTGCCCTTCAGCCCGTGGCACCTGATGTTCTCGCTCTCGTAACCATAGGCGGCCAGGCTGCGCGTGTCCACCTTCCGCGTCGTGCCGACGAACAGGACCGTGGTGTCCGGCATCTGCCGCTGGAACTCCTGGGCGGCGGCCACCGCCGGAAAAAGATGGCCGCCCGTGCCCCCGCCGGTCAAGAGAAGCCGTATGCTGACGCGACTTTCGTTCAATCTTGCCTTTTCCCGGGCACTGCCTTAGCGGCAGCCTGTAAGCCCAGAACCTCCTTTTTGAATTCGTTGCCCCGGTGACCATAGCTGGTAAACATGTCGAAACTGGCACAGGCCGGTGAGAGCAGGACCACGTCCTCTGGCCTCGCCTTTTCGCCGGCAAGCACGACGGCTTCCCGCATCGACTTTGCCGGAACTATTTCGACCACATCGGCCAAGGCCCTGGTCAACAAGCCCGCGGCCTCACCGATCACCACCAGCAGCCGGACCCGAGCCGCCACCATCTCTCGCAGCAGCCGATAATCATCACCTTTATCCCGGCCGCCGGCAATGAGGATGACATTGCCGGGAAACTGTTCGAGCGCCGCGATGACCGCGCCGGTATTGGTCGCCTTCGAATCATTATAATAGGTAACCCCCTCTGCTTTGGCAACAAACTCGATGCGGTGCGGCGACAGACGAAATTCCCGCAAACCCTGACGGATCTGGTCCGGGGAACAACCGAGCCGACGGGCGGCGAGTATCGCCGCGGCGCTGTTTCGCAGCCCGACACTGTTGCCAAGGGGGGTTGCCGCCAGCGGATATTCCTCGGTTGTTTCGCCCAGGGTCAGGCGGACCAGGCCGTCTTCGATGACCGCCGTATTGGTCTTGCCGCTGCCAAAGGAGTGAACCTCACAGGACAAGCCGGGGGGCAGGGCCAGGCAGAGCGGGTCGTCGCCGTTGACAATGGCCAGATCACCAGGTTGCTGGTGGGCAAAAAGCCGCATCTTGACGCGGCCATACTCCGCTAAACTCCCGTGCCGGTCAAGGTGGTCCGGGGTGATATTCAGCAGGAGTCCGACATCGGGGACAAAGGCCCCGGCACTCTCCAGCTGAAAGCTGGAAACCTCAACGACCACCAGATCATAGTCATCTGGCCGACGGAGATACTCGTACAGGGGGGTACCGATATTACCGCCGACAAACACCCGCTTCCCCGACCCGCGTAAAAGTTCGCCGATCAGGGTCGTCACCGTGGTCTTGCCGTTGGTGCCGGTGACCGCAACCACCGGCACCCGTAGTTCTCCGGCAGCGACGGCAAGCTCACCGGCCAGCTTTACGCCACCACTTTGCAGCGTCCGCAATAGCGGCATGGCCAGGTTCACTCCCGGGCTGAGCAGCACCAGGCCCGCCTGTCTTAAAAATTCATGGCTGTGGCCTCCTGCTTCCCAGAGGACGCCGGTTGCTGCCAGAAACTGTCCCTCTTCGGCGACAAACCGCTGTTTTGGCCGACTGTCCGAGACCCGCACCTGGGCCCCGCGCTGCAGGGCGTATTTAACCGCCGCCCGCCCGGAAATACCGAGTCCGAGGATCGCCACTTGAGCCCCGGGAGATATGAGAGAAGATTCTTTCATCGCAGTTTGAGGGTGGCAATAGCAAAGAGACCGAGAATGATCGAGACGATCCAGAACCTCACTACGACCTTCGGTTCGTGCCAGCCCTTCTTTTCGAAATGATGATGGAAGGGGGCCATTAAAAATATCCGTTTGCCATTGGTCAATTTGAAATAGCCGACCTGCATGATTACCGACAGCGCCTCCATGACAAAGATCCCCCCGACAATCGCCAGGAGAAATTCCTGTTTGATGATGATGGCAATGGCCCCGAGAGCGCCGCCCAGGGCCAGGGCGCCGACATCGCCCATAAACAGCTGGGCGGGATAGGCGTTGAACCAGAGAAAGCCGAGACAGGCTCCGACTATCGTCCCGCAGAAGATCGCCAGTTCGCCGCTGCCGGCGACGTAGGGCAACTGCAGATACTCGGCCAGAACCACATGTCCAGCCAGATAGGAAAAGACCAGATAGACGGCGGCGGTTACCACCGTCGGCCCGGCGGCCAAGCCATCCAGCCCATCGGTGAGGTTGACCGCATTGGAGGAGCCGGTAATGACGAGCACAGCAAAAACCACATAAAACCAGCCGAGATCAGGGCGAAAATTCTTGACGAAAGGAAAACTCAGGTGGCCGTCGAAGCCCGGGTGCAAAAAGATGGCCAGACCGACGACGGTGGCGCCGACAACCTGCAGAAGCAGCTTGCCCTTGACACTCAGGCCCTTGGAGTTATTTTTCTTTATCTTGCGATAATCGTCGATGAAACCGATGCCGCCATAAAACAGAATGATGAACAGTCCCAGCCAGACCAGCATGTTGTCAAGCCTCGCCCAGAGCAGGGTCCCACCGGTGATTGCCGTGATTATCAACAGCCCCCCCATGGTCGGGACTCCCTGTTTGGCGAGATGCGTCGCCGGGCCATCGTCACGGACGACCTGACCAATTTGGAAGCGCCGCATGGTGCGGATAAACACCGGGCCGAGAATCACGACAATCAGGAAGGCGGTAACCGCCGCGCCGATGGAACGGAAGGTAATATAGCGAAAGACATTGAGAAATGTCAGGTTGGCGTGCAGGGGAAAGAGAAGATGATACAACATAACAGCTCAGGCTCACGAGGTAATAATTTCGGTAATAAAGAACTGTGCGGACGTACGTCGTCAGCCCTCGTTCTCTACAAGATTTGCCACGATGGTTTCAAATCGCAAACCACGGGATGCCTTTACCAGGATCAGATCATCTTTTCCAAGTTTTTTTTCGGATACCAGCTGTTTTATCCAGGCGACTGCCCCGCCCTTATCGGCGAAGGTGCGAATTCGCCCCTTCGGAAAGCCGCGGGCAAGTGCCTCCTGTTTAACATCCTCTTTAAATTCACCAACGATTCCAACATAGTCGATGGCCAGTTCGGCAAGGAGACGGCCGATGGCCCGGTGCGCCTGCCGGGCGGTATCGCCCAGTTCGCGCATATCGCCGATCACCGCCACGGCGGTCCTGCCGGCCAGCTGGCGGAGGGTTTTCAAGCCCGCCGCCATTGACGCCGGGTTGGCATTGTAGGTGTCGTTGAGAATGGCAAGGCCGGACGTGGTGCGAAGCATCTCCATACGCTTGGCCGGTGGCCGAAAATCGCCAAGGCCGGCGGCGATCTCCGAGAGTTCCGCCCCCGCCGCCGAAGCGATGGCAGCGGCGGCCAGGGCATTGGTGACGTTATGCTCGCCTGGGGTGAAAAGATGGATCGCCGCCGTCCGTTGCCGATGATGGAGGGTGAAGGTTATCTCCCCCCCTGCCACCATCAAGATATCGGAGGCCCAGAAATCCGGCTTCTCTTCCAGCCCCTGCCCGGCGGCCGAGAGGGTGACCTTCTTTTGATGGTATTTCCCGGCAAGTCGATTGATCCACGGGTCGCCGAGGTTGACAACGAGGGTTGCGGACGGCGGCGAGGCGACAAAAAGCTCTTCTTTAGCCCTGGCAACCCCCTCGATCGAGCCCAAGCCCTCGAGATGAGCGCCATGAATGTTGGTGATGCAACTGATGTCGGGGCCGGCTATTTCGGCAAGGCGCAGCAATTCCCCCGGTCGGTTCATTCCCATTTCCAACACCGCGGCCCGATGATGCGTTGACAGCGGTAGAAGCGACAGGGGCAGGCCAATGAGATTATTGAAATTGCCGTGGGTCTTCAACACCGAATCCGGCGGATAGTCGGGCCCCTCCGGCCATTTGCGCGCGAGAATTGCCGTGACCATCTCCTTTACCGTGGTTTTGCCGCAACTGCCGGTGATGCCTATAACCGTCAGCGCACAGAGCCCCGCCAGCCTTTTCCGCCGAAACGCCGCCAGGTCGCCGAGAGCCCACACCGTATCCTGGACCACTACCCGACTGACCGAAGACGAGGGCAACGCCGATGACACCCGCTCTACCACCACACAGGCGGCGCCGTTGGCAACCGCCTGCTCGACAAAATCATGAGCATCGTGGTTTTCTCCCCGCAGGGCGACAAAAATGTTGTCGCTGCCGACAATCCGGCTGTCGGTGAGGACCGGGCCCAGCAATCTTCCGGCTTTGCCCCCGGCCAGTAAAGTCCCGCCGACCGCGGCCGCAACCAGCTCGTCGGTCCACGACAGCAGCGCATTTTTCGCCTCGAGGCGGTCATCGAAAAATCTCTTGCCGAGCAGCGTCAACTGATACGGTTCATGGCCCTTGCCGGCGATCACCACGATATCCTCGCGACCGGCTGCCCTGATTGTCTGTTCGATGGCGGCTTTACGGTCGCGGATAACCGTGCAGCCATGCTCGTGATTCTCCCTTACAGCCAGCCAGGCCGAGTTTTTTGGCGCGCCCCGCAGGGGCGTGATGCCGGCCAGGATGTGCCGGACGATCTGTTCCGGGTCTTCGCTCCGGGGATTGTCATCGGTCACCACGACGACATCGCACAGTCGCGCCGCTTTTTCTCCCATCAGCGGCCGTTTGCCCTTATCCCGGTCCCCCCCGCAGCCAAAGACGCAGAAAAGCTGGCGGTGCGGCAGCGCGTCGACTGTCAGCAGCACCTTTTCGAGGGCGTCCGGGGTGTGGGCATAATCGACTAAGACCACCGGGCCGTGTGAATCCCAATGGGCGGTGGTACTCACCCTTTCCAGGCGGCCGGGAGCGCCGGTCGCGGCGGCCAGGGCGCGACAAACCAGCTGTTCTTCAATGTTCAAAGCCTGGCAGAGCCCAAAGACGGTGAGAATATTGTCGACATTGAAACGGCCGACCAGCGGGGAGGTTAAAAGATGCAGCCCGGCCGGAGTTTCGATCGACAGGTCGGTGCTGTTGAGCCGTGAATGATAGCTCCTGAGCCGGATTTCCGCCTTCTCCCCCTCTCCCCAGCTGATAACCCTTATGCCGGCGGTGCCGCAAAGGTCGTGGAGGGCACGCAGCCATCCGCCATCTCCCGAATCTTCGGGAGCAACCGGCAGCACCGCCCGACCCTGGTTATGCAGGTAGGTAGAAAAGAGCCGGCTCTTTGCCTGGAAATAGGCAGCCATATCCGGATGATAGTCGAGGTGATCTCGGGTCAGATTGGTAAATGCCGCGGCATCAAAAATAATCCCGCCAATTCGGGCCTGCGCCAGCGCATGGGAGGAGACTTCCATGATCACGTGATCGACCCCGGCATCGACCATTTCCCGCAACAACTCTTGCAGCAAATAGGCCTCCGGTGTCGTAAACCGGGTGCCGAGGACCCGCCTTGTCCCGTTTTTCAAGGCATAACGGTTGTTTATCGTTCCTATCACTCCGACATTCCATCCGTTTTCAAGGAGAACGTGCTCAAGCAGATAGGTGACCGTAGTTTTGCCGTTGGTCCCGGTGACTCCGATGAAATACATCTTTTCAGCGGGTCGCTCGAAATAGTTGGCAGCCACCGCGGCGTAGGCGGCACTGCTGTCCGGCACCTCGATAACCGTCACTGCCATGGCCAACATTCTCTTTTTACTGACCCGCCCCGACTCGCAGAGAAGCGCCGTACAGCCTTTTTCCACGGCCTGTTCGAGATAGTCATGACCGTTGCTGGTAACCCCCGGCAAAGCTACGAAAAGGGACCCGGCGGTGACGGCGCGGGAATCTGATACCACGGCGGCGACCGGCAGATCCTCGAGCAGCTGGCCGGTGGGAGAATGCGCCAATTGAAATCGTGTGCCGACGAGCAGCGAGGCAAGGGTGGGATGTAATCGGAGTGGCGGCATGGGTGGAATTCCCCGGAGATTTTCATCAACAACCCGGTGGTCAACCGGGCTATCACTTCTTTGCTGATACTTCTTTCGAGAGTTTCTCGAGGACGATGTCTTCACCCTTGTCAAGGACGAGGGTGCATTCACTGACCCCTTTCAGCGGCGTACCGGGTGATGGTTTTTGTGAAATCACCTTGCCGGTCCCCTGAATCTGGATCTTCAGCTGAATACCCTGGAGGAGTCGAAGGCTTTTTCGGAGACTTTGGCCATGGAGATCAGGCATGATCGCGATCCCGCCCTTTTCTTTATCCCTTGCCGATTTCGCCTTGGCGGATTCGGCCGTCGGATCCTTTTCTCCCTGATAATTGCCGTAATCGGAGAATTCCGGTTCCACCACATCGGCTACAGTCTTGGACACCTGCTGTAACACCGAAATTCTCTCGACCCGGTCTTCAACCAGTTGTTCGAGGATCGGCGCTTTTTTGCCGTTCTTGGGGCTTGGCCCTTCCGGCTCCCGCTCGACACACACCAACAGGTTCAAATCATTACCGCCGGCGGGGATGGTCACCAGCAGCAGTTCATTGACCACCATCTGCCGATTCGACCCCGCGGGGGTGGTGACGAGTATTTCGTCTCTGAAAAAATACGCCTTTGCCTGCCCCTGTCTCGCCCAACTCCGCAAGAGTTCGGAGCTGTCATAGAGCAGAAACCGCCACTCCCCTCCGGGACGACCGCCCCCGTCTCTTTCACTCTGAAAAAATTCCAATCCCGTTCCGCTGTCAAGGCTTTTTTTAACGACAAACGGCCGGACCGATCTTCCTTCATTCTGCAGCACGGCAAAGGCGGTCAACAGGTTGAAAGGGGTTGCGTACTCCGGTACCATCTCGAGCGACGGCGGCCGAGGAAGCACCGGCTGCTGCTCGCTGACCAGCAACTCGCCCGGCTGCATGGAGACATGAAAATCCGCCAACGGTTTCTCGTTCAGTCCTAGCCATTCCCACAACTGCACTTGATTTCCAAGTTTTCCGGCATCCGGCCGGACACT
This sequence comes from Desulfobulbales bacterium, assembly GCA_038224105.1. Classification (GTDB taxonomy): domain Bacteria; phylum Desulfobacterota; class Desulfobulbia; order Desulfobulbales; family Desulfocapsaceae; genus Desulforhopalus_A. Next base: position 7,307 of record JBBRGP010000055.1, read on the forward strand.
CCAGGGCAGAAGCAAGGGTTCCTGATCATCCTGGCCGTGCAGGGATGCCGCGTCCCGCAGCAATGATCGAAACTTGTTCGGCACCAGGATCGGCGCGACAAAGCGATTGCCAAGGACCTCCTTGGAATACTTGGTGAAATTATTAGGATCAAAGCCAGGCAACTGGGCCGCGCCAATAATCTCCCCGGTCCGGCTTTCCATAAGATAGGCCCCCACCTGTTTGACTTTTCGGTCCCGGGCAACCTCTTCGACGAGTTTCTCGAGGATATCCTGGATTTTCAAATCCAGGGTCAGAACCAGGTCCTGCGGAGAATTGAGCTGTTGCTCCTTCTGTTCCTGCAGCTTGCTGCCGGCCAGAAGTCGGTCGTAATAGTATTCAATCCCCGCCAGGCCAATGCCATTCTCAGCATACCCAATCAGGTGGGCAGCCTGGGTTCCGTTGGGATAGTGCCTTTTTGCCTCTTTTTGCAGGTATACCCCGGACAATATTTTGCTTTTAATTGCAATTTCCTGTTCTTGACTGACAGCCTCGGCAAGCCAGACTCGCAATAGCCCGCTTTCGAGCTGCTCCTGCAATTTTTTCTCATCCAGCGACAAGATCTCTCCGAGCACTTTTATCGTCTCGGGAATCGAACCAATTTCCCGTGGTCTCGCATACACCGACACCCTATCGAGATTTAGGGCTATTTGCTTGAGATTGCGGTCGTAAATAGTTCCCCTGGGGATACTGTCCTTAGTAAGGACGGAGGTCAGCGAGGCCAGTAATTCCTTGAGGGAGGCGAACGCTCCATACCTCTGATCGATCTGCCAGACGGCCGCTCCAACGGTCGCAACAAGCACAATAGAGAGAAAGACCCGCCAGCCTCGTTGATCTTTTTGCACGCGCAGGCGGGACTGTTTCGTCATGATCTATAAAAAAAGGGGGGAACGCCCCCCTTTTTCAATTGAGGGATTCAATCTGGCCCGGGGAGGCGGCATAAAGAGACAACTTCTGCGCTGCCAGTTGACCAACCCGCTCAGGCGCATAGAGTTGAGCCTTTTGGGCCAGCAAGCCAATATTTTTATCCATCAGTTCATGGTGTTTATTGTCGATGGCGGTAAGGTCGCCCCCGGCATCGTTAATCGCCGAGGTCAGGAACAGGTTGACCGTCACCACCAGGGGCAACAGCAGCAGCAGCACTTTCCCGACCGCCCTCCATAACATCAAGCCCCCCGGCAGGTCAAGAACATCCCGAGGCTGCAAATGCTGGTGAACCCCGATATTGGTCACGGGCCGAATATACGACAATTGTGTAGTGTTTTGAAAATTCATGATCTTCTCCCAGATACTCTCAGCATTTTTTCCGTGCGACCCTCAGCTTCGCGCTCCGCGACCTTGCATTTATCGCTGTCTCCGCCTCGGTGGGCAGCACAGCCTTTCCAGTCAGTACATCCAACAGCTCATTATTCTTGAATTTTCTTTTGACAATCCGGTCTTCCAGCGAGTGAAAGGAAATGACGCAGAACCTCGCTCCAGGTTTTAAAAACATGACGCTGTCATCCAATATCCTCGCCAGGTTCTCAAGTTCGGTATTTACCGCTATCCGCAAAGCCTGGAAGACCTTGGTGGCGACATGAATGCGTTTTGGATGAAAACGCCTCGGGACGGCCCGGACGATGATCGAGACCAACTGCTTGGTCGTGGAGATTTTCTCCTTTTCCCGATACTGGACGATCGCCGAGGCAATCGGCCGGGCCTGTCGTTCTTCGCCGTAGTAGTAAAAAATATCGGCCAACTCCTGCTCCGAACATGTCGCGAGAATTGCCTGGGCCGTGGTCGGGTTTCGGTTGTCCATCCGCATGTCGAGCATTTCATCACGCTGGAAGCTGAAGCCCCTCTCCCCCCAGTCGAGTTGGAGCGAAGACATGCCGATATCGATCAGCAACCCGTCTATTTCCCGGACCCCTGCTTCCTCGAGGCCGGCTGCCAGCTCCGCGAAATTTCTTCTGATGATGGTCAATCTACCGGCATATTCCCGGAGTCGTTCACCGCTCCGCCGCAGCGCATTGTCATCCCATTCAAAAGCCACGACCTTGCCGTCGGGGCCCGATCTCGCCAGAATTTCAGTACTGTGGCCGCCCAGACCGAAAGTGCCGTCGACATACACCCCGCCGGATCGTGGTTCGAGAAAATGCATGCACTCTTCGAGGAGCACCGGACGATGGATCTGCGCCTCGGAAGCGGTGGTTATCACGCTATGATCCCCATCCGTGACAGACTCGCCTCATGGGCATCAAAATTGTCGCGGGTAGCCTGGGTTTCCGCAACCCAGGCTTCCTTGTCCCAGATCTCGATCCAGTCAAGCATTCCGGTCACGACCACATCCTTGGTCAACTTCAAATCGGTGCGGAGATCCGGGGGCAGGAGGATCCGTCCCTGTTTATCGACACTGCATTCGACCACGCCGCCCACCACATACCGAACAAAACTGGAAATGCCCAGCTGCCCTCCGCCCTCGGCCAACAGCCTGGTCTCGAGAGCCTCCCAGCCGGCGACCGGGTAGATGCGCAGGTAATTCTTCCACGGGACCAACATCAAGGTTTCGGAGCCGCTTTGACGCAACACCTCACGGAAGCGGCTGGGAAAATTCAATCTTCCCTTCGCGTCCAGCGTGTGTTCCGTCCTGCTGCGAAATCGATTATTGATCACTCCGTGCCCCCCGAAACCCTCCAGCAACCACCAACCTCTCCCATCCCCCCACTTTTCACCACTATCCTCCTCTTTATATCATGGACCAAGGCGCTGTCAAGCGAAAAATAAGAATGCCGGCAATATCGCTTCCTCTCACAAAACTTTGAAAAACCACTATATATATGCATTTATTTTGATGATTATACTATACATAGCGGAGTACCTTCTCAATTTGCGGCCGACGAGCCCAACACACAAAGACTGTTCAAAGCGGAACTCTGTTCGTGTTTTTCAGGATCTTCAGGAGAATGACGCGAATCCCTGGGGGGAATGGGGAGGTATCTGGCGCGGGAGAAACAAGAAACGAATTTCCAGGGTACTAAAAAGACAAGGGGGCGATCATACTCCGATCACCCCCTCCTTTTTGGATTAAGAATAAATTCGAGCTTCAGTCGATCATTCCTTGAGCAGCTGCGAATAATCCCCTTTGCCGGTAAAACCGTGTTCCGGTCCGGGGAAGGCGCCCGACCTCACCTCGGTGGCATAGTTTTCCACACTCTCCTTGATGAGAGGTGAAAGATTCGCGTATTTCTTGACAAATTTAGGAATGAATTTGTCAAACATGCCAAGCAGGTCATGGGTGACCAGCACCTGGCCGTCACAATGGACACCCGCTCCAATCCCGATTGTCGGCATGGTGATGGCCTTGCTTATCACCTCGGCAAGTCCGGAGGGAATGCATTCAATGACCACCCCAAAGGCCCCGGCCTCCTCCAAACCCCGTGCCTCGGCCAGAAGTTTCCTGGCCGCATCGAGTCCTTTGCCCTGCACCTTATAGCCGCCAAGTTGACTGGCAGTCTGGGGGGTCAGACCAATGTGGGCCATGACCGGTATGCCGGCATCGACGAGAGCCCGGACGACTCCACACATTGCCAGCCCCCCCTCAAGCTTGACCGCGTCGCACCCTGCCTCCTTCATAAATCGCATGCCGTTGACCACCGCGTCCCGCTCACCGGTATGATAGGCGCCAAAGGGCATATCCCCGACGACAAAGGTGTCCGGGGCCCCCCGGCGAACGGCCTTGGCGTGATGCAGCATCTCCTCCATGGTCACCGGCACCGTCGACTCATAACCGAGCATCACCATGCCCAGGGAGTCGCCGACCAAAAGGATATCCACCACCCCGCAACTGCTCAACAGTCGAGCCATAGAGGCATCATAGGCGGTGAGCACGGTTATCCTCCTCCCCTCCGCCTTCATCGATCGAATTTCTGGAACTGTTTTGCGCATAATCGTTTCCTCTTGGTCAGGGAACTGCAGTGTCGCCTCTTTTCTATTCGTCGAAAAGAGACTGTTGAATGGCGGCCCGCCGGGGAACTTTCCGCTGAAAATGCTCATAGGCCCTGGCAGTGGCCACGCGGCCGCGCGGGGTCCTTTTCAAAAACCCCGACTGAATAAGAAACGGCTCATAAACATCTTCAAGGGTGTTTTTTTCTTCACAGACCACCGTCGCCAGGGTCTCCAGCCCAATCGGCCCGCCCTCGAACTTATCAATAAGGGTCAGCATGATCCGGCGGTCCATATCGTCCAGACCGAACTGATCGACACCCAGGAGATTGAGGGCTTCGTTGGCGACGTCGCCGTTGACCACCGCATGACCGCCGACCTCGGCATAGTCCCGAACCCGCCGCAGTAGGCGATTGGCTAT
>JBBRGP010000056.1:0-11408 GCA_038224105.1 Desulfobulbales bacterium
GGAAAAGATCAGGTAATCCTTGACGAAGGGTTCAATCTTAAAGGCGATCAGGGCGCCGGCGGTGGAGATAAAACCGTCGACCAGTACCGGTTTTCGCCGGGCGGCCGCGCCGAGGATCAGCCCGGCGATGCCGCCGATTTCAAAGCCGCCGACCTTGGCGAGGATATCGAGGCCATCCCGGGGGTCGGGTTTATTGACCTCGAGGGCCCTTTTGATGACGGCAATCTTGTGGTTCAGCTGCTGATCATCAAGGCCGGTCCCCCGTCCGGTAAGTTCCTCGACAGCCTTGCCGGTGCAGACGGCGGCGATGGCGGTCGATGGCGTGGTGTTGCCGATCCCCATGTCGCCGGTGCCGAAGAGATCAATGCGCTCCGCCAGGTCGTTGGCGACATCGATACCCGACTCGATCGCCCGCGTCGCCATGGCCTTGCTCATCGCCGGACCGACGGCAATGTTGGCGGTGCCGAGGCCGACCTTCTTGTTGATAATTTTTTTTGCTTCTACCAGGTGTCGAAGATCGGCGGCAACCCCCATATCGACGACGAAGATCTCCGCCCCGGCCTGGCCGGCGAGGGCGTTGATACCGGCCCCGCCGTGGACAAAATTGGCGACCATCTGCGGCGTCACCGCCTGGGGAAACTTGCTGACGTTCTCGATAACCACCCCGTGATCGCCGGCCATGGTGACAATCGCTTTACGCCCCACTGAGGGGCTAATCGTTCCGGTCATCCCGGCAATCTCGATGGCCAGATCCATCAAGTCGCCGAGGGCCCAGTGCGGCAGGGCCAGGTTGTCAAGACGATTTTTCGCCGCCTGGCGGCTTTCGCTATCCTGAGGGAAGATCTTGGTCAGTGTTCTTTCTAGAAGACTCATGTCGAAAATTCCTTTTTTTTACAATCGGTTAACCCTGGATGTTAAAGCCGGTGAGAACGGCTCCGTCGGAGTAGCTCCGAAGAGAACTGTAACATCCCGGTTGTACATCAAAAAGAAGATATTTTTCGACGGGAAGTTCGAGAAGGAGACACAGCAGATGGCGGATAACGCCACCGTGGGCGACCAGCAGGAGCCCCTTTTTGTCGCTGCCATCCAAGATTTTCTTAAAAGCCGTAACTCTGCTCCGAAAAGCCGCTATTGACTCTCCCCCCGGAAAACAAAAAGTTGCCGGGTCGCTGGTCCATCGGTCAACGGTTGCCGGATCGACATCGACGATTTCCGCAAAGCTTTTTCCTTCCCAGAGCCCGAAATCCACCTCCCTCAGCAGGTGGCTGACCACATTCGGACAGTCAAACTCAAGAACTTCACAGGTCTGGCGACAACGCAGCATGGGACTGGAGAAGATGGTGTCGATGTTTTTCCGCCGCAACAGTTTGGCGGTCCCTCGCACCTGCTCCAATCCGGTCTGCGAAAGCGGGACATCCATGCTCCCGATATAGCGGCCCTGTTTTCCAGTCTCGCCGTGGCGCAGCAAATAGAGATCCTTTTCGGCCATTTCCCCGCTTTTCCTCCCCTGACTGGCGATCGAGACGCACTCTAGCAGTCCATCAATTCAAGGGCATTCAATACCCCAATTAACCGGTAAAATCAATAATCAAAAAGTGCTATGGCGCGGTGGTCTTGATCAGTTCCTCAGATAAACTCTGGGCGGCGGCCAGTTCATCCCTGGCAAGGGTGGTTTCGAGATAATCCCTGGCGGCCCGGGCCGGCTGGTGGCCTTTCGAGGCCGCTAAATTCAGCCATCCATAGGATTTTTCGAGATCAATGGCCTTAACTCCCTTGCCGGTATAATACATTATCCCGACGTTATACTGGGCGATCACCAGTCCGTTGTAAGCGGCTTTCAGAAACAAGGCCGCTCCTTTTTCCAAATTCTGTTCAACCCCGTTGCCGACAAAATACATAAATGCCAGTTCGTTCTGGGCGTCACGATTACCGTTCTCGGCGGCGAGAGTGTAAAAGTGCAGGGCCTTGCTGTAGTTTTTCGGCACCCCGGAACCAAGAAGAAAAGCCTGACCAATAATCTCCTCGGATCCGGCGCTGCTCTTGCCGTTCTTTGCCGCTTCAAGAAGGAGTTTGAAAGCCTTGGCAAAGTCCTTGGTGCAGCCGAGACCTTTTAAATACATGCCGCCGCTAATATACTGGGCCTCGGCATCACCCAGTTGCGCTGCCTGGAGATACAGCTGCAGAGCTTTGTTGTAGTTCCGCTCTTTGCCTTGCCCCCAATAGTAGCTTTTGGCATGGTTTTTCAAGGTCTGCACCGATTCGGCGGCGAAACCGGAGGTGGCGATTCCGAGGCAGAACAGGCCGACCACCAGGGCCTGTCGAAGAAATGGGTGAAGCTGTACCTTATCCATGACGCCGCGTATCATCCACCCTCGAGTTCCGCCAGCAGGTTCCTGGCGAATTCGAGGCTCGGGTCGAGGGTGAGCGCCAGGTTGAGAAACTCTACCGCCGATACGTTATTTCCGATTTTATGGTAATTGACGCCAAGATTGGCATAGTCTATGGCCGAGGCCGGATTTAATGCAACCGCCCGCTGGAAATGGGTGATGGCCTTGGCATACTGACTGGTTTTGAAGAAACAGACGCCCAGGGTGTTATGGATATCCGGTCGAGCCTCATCCGCAGCCAGTCCTTTGTAAAGAATTTCGATCGCTTTGTCAAATTTGCCGAGGTCTTTCAGGCAGCTTCCCATGTAGGAACAAATATACGGAAGATCCTCCGCCTCCGGCTCGAGAGCCAGGGCATTGTCAAAGTGTTTCAGGGCTGACTCCGGAAAACCCATGGCCGAAAAGTTTCGGCCGCGATAAAACTCCAGGTAATAGCTATCGGGCAGCAGTGCTTCCATCTGGCTCAGTTTATTCTCGAGGAGTTCGGCATCCGACACCAGCTCAACCAGCAGCTTCGCGGCAAAAAGGCCGACATCGTTGATCATTGATCGTTCGCGAAAATGCGCCCCGGGAATGATGGTATATAAAGCCGGGATTTTCAGATCGCCGTGGGTCACATCGATCATCAGGATCTCCATGCCGATCTTCTTCAAGGCGACGATGCAGTTGTCAATTTCCACCCGGATATTGTTGTCGGCGAGGTTGGCCATCGTCTCGACAGTGATCGTATCCGGGGTGTCCGTCACATATGCCACTTCTTCCATGGTCTGGGGCTTCGGCAGTCCGGATGCAACATAATTTGATTCGGTGTTGAAATCGCCGGCCAACTGCGCCACCTCGGTTATGGCCCGGATCACGGCTTTTTCAGGGTCCGGCGTGGTTCCTGCCGTGTAGACGATTTCGCTTGTGCCGGGAAAAGTCGCCCGGTCGACAGCTAAGGCTCCGACCGTGCAGATCCCGGTATCGAGACTGAAATCGTTCAGATAGAGCTCGATATTCTGGGTCCTGAATTTGTCGACCAACGCCTTGGCTACCGGGTCCTGAAGCAAGGAGGTGTCGATCCGCGGGGTGGCTGTTTTCCGGTGGCTGATAACAGAACAGACGTGTCTCTCAACGATCTCGCAGATCCCCTGGAGTGCCGCTTCCTCGCGGGTGTTGCCGGCGGATGTCCCGTTGAATTCATTGATTGCGAAAAACCATGAAAAGGGAATAAGGACATCTTCGCCACGGGTGATATTCGTCCCCCAGGCCCACTGCATGGGAATGTCCGCAAGCAACCGGTCGAGCAAGGCCACGCTCGAACGGCTGTCGTGCACCGAGGCGAGAAGATATTGCTTGGCCAGTACCGGGTATCCGGCCTTGATCATCGCCGGATAGTCGCCGGTGAGAAAATTGCCGGGCTGGGTTTTGTAGGAAAAAAATGAAAACCTTTCGGCAAGTTCCATACATGCCGAGGCTTCGGCCTGAATGGGGGAGGCACCTTTGCCCATCTGTTTCTTGGTGCCGATCAGGGCGCTGGCATCCTCGCCGCAGACACTGAAATATACTGGAATGTCCAGGCGGCCGTTATCTATCCTCTTCACCTCATTCAGGATTTTTAGATCAAGCACGGCCACCTGGTCGTAGAACTTTCTGAGAGTTTCTTCCGGAGTGATGGCTTTGTCCTGGTCGATGGTGAATTTCTTGTAGCAATCGCTGAATCGAACGGATCTTTTTTTCATTATTCTTTTACACTGTTTTGAATTTTCGGGGGCATTGCCCGATGCCGGAGGTGTGACCAATCGTTCCAGGATACGCTGCAGGCGATCGCGATACAGATCGGTCGCCCGGATGACAACGGTTCTCGTCGAGTCTTCGTTTTGGGTAATTTCCAGCGACAGCCGTTCGGCCGGCAGGATCGACGTGGCCCGCATAGACCACTCAATGACGGTGAGACCGGCGAGATAGAAGTATTCCTCAAGACCGAGATCAACAATGTCGTTGTCGCCCTGGAGCCGATAAAAATCCATATGGTACATCGGCAGCCGCCCGTCATATTCATGAAGAATGGCAAAAGAGGGACTCGTCACATAACAGCTTTCAGGGACAGCCAAACCTCGGGCGATCGCCTGGGTCAGGGTGGTCTTACCGGTCCCGAGGTCGCCGTCGAGACATATGGTTTCACCCGGCGCCGCGGTTTCACCAAGAAGTCTGCCGAGTTTCTCCGTGTCCAGGAGATTGTGCAAACGAACCCTTATGATGTCCACTACAGCCTCCTCTCATGATTTTCGCCTTCGCCATGTGGCATGGCCAACGTCAACGACAATTTTGCAATGCGCCTGGAAAATAACAAACCCCGAGTCAGGACCGGTGTCGCGCATCCTGAATCGGGGTCATAAATGACGGGTTGGTATACTTTCAGTTCACTTTGCAAACATTTTCCGCCTGTAGCCCTTTATCGGTCTTGGCAAGAGTGAATTCGACCGCTTGACCTTCTTCAAGGCTGCGAAAACCCTCGCCCTGGATAGCGCTGTAATGGACAAAAACATCCGATTCACCATCGGAGCGCTCCAAAAAACCATAGCCCTTGCTTGCATTGAACCACTTGACCTTGCCCTTCACACGATCCGACATACGACCAGCCTCCCCAAAAAGATAGACTGAATCAAGCATGTCCCCAAAATGCACAACTCGGTCTGTGTTGATAAAAAATGTTCCGAGCCTTGAACAAAATCCCGCTTCTCAAGGTCAGGGAACATATTTTAGGTATCAAGAAAACCGGCCTGGAGTCAAGAAAAATGATAAATTGTCCGAAAAATTGACAAGGTCGGCGGCCAGCGCCTCCAGGCACCCGTCAACTACTTACCCACCAGGTCATAAGCATTTGAAAGGGATCATAATAGAGCGGCAGTTTGGGCGGCATGGCGAATTTATTATGATAGCTGATTCTATGGACCGCCAGGTACCAGTTGGGCACCAGATAGTAACCGTACCAAAGCACCCGATCGAGAGCTTTACAGCCAGCTGTCAGCTCTTCTTTGGTTTTTGCGTAGATGATTCTGTCGACCAAGCCGTCTACCGCCGCTGACCTGATACCTGCGTAGTTATGGGAGCCTATCCGCTCCGCCGCCGAAGAATGCCAGTAATTACGCTGTTCATTGCCGGGTGATTGGGACTGACCATAACTCGTGACGATCATGTCGAAATCAAAATTCTTTAACCGTTCGACATACAAGGCTGAGTCAATGGTTCGATATTCCACTTGGATTCCCAATTTTTCGAGATTCTTGACATAGGCTGCCATGACCCGTTCGAAGGCCGGCGAAACAAGGAGGATGTCAAAGCTGAATGTTTGCCCCTGGTCGTTGACGAGACTGCCAGCCTGGACGTGCCAGCCTGCTTCGGCAAAGAGTCGCTTGGCTTCCAGCAGGTTTTTGCGCATTCCGTCCGGCTGACTTGCACCAGGCGGGGCAAGGGGCTCGTTAAACACCTCGGCGGGCAGGCTGTCCCGGTACGGCTCCAGGTACTCGAGTTCCAGCCCTGCCGGCACGCCTTTGGCGGCAAGAAAGGAATTGCTGAAGTAGGAATCGCTTCTGGTGTACTGGTCATGAAACAGCGACTTGTTGATCCAGGTAAAATCGAGGGCCAGCCCCAGCGCTTTTCTCACCTTTACATCCTGAAAGAGCGGTCTGCGGGTATTCATCAGAAACCCCTGGATACCGGCGTTGTTCTGGTGTGGAAAGGTCTTTTTTATGATCGAGCCGTCCGTGAATTTCTTGCCCTCCATATCGCGGGCCCACTGCTTGGCAATGTTTATCGAGATGAAATCAAATTCTCCGGCCTTAAAGGCCTCCAGGGCGACGGTTTGATCTTTGTAATATTTGATGATGATCTCATCGAAATTGTCCATGCCCTTTTTAGTCGGATGACCCTCGGCCCAATAGTGGGGGTTACGTTTATAGCTGATGGTCTTGCCGATGTTGATCTTGTCGACAAGGTAGGGGCCGGAGGCGACCGGGGAAACCAGGTCCTGCGTCGCAGCCTGCTCGTCCATGCCGTGTTCCTCGAAAAATTTTTTCGACATCACCCGGAGCTGTCCGGCAATCATGTGCAGTTCGCGGTTCGGTTTTTTAAAGAAAAAGCGAACCGTGTCAGCGGCGAGAATTTCCGCGGTCTCTATATCCTGGTAGTAATACCCGAAAGAGGGGTGAACGCGGTCACTTTTCAAGGTCTTCAAGGTAAAGGCAACATCCGCCGCGGTCACCGGACTGCCGTCGGAGAACCGGGCCCGCGGGTCCAGGGTGAAGGTTACCGATTTATTATCGGCGGCGACTTCAATATCCGCCGCCAGCAGACCGTACTGGGAAAACGGTTCATCGAGGCTGGCAATCGCCAGCGGTTCATAGACCAGGGCCTCGAGGCCAAAGGGCGCCTCGCCTTTCAGGGTGAAGGGATTCATCTTGTCGAAGCTGCCGATTTCGTGCAGCGTCAGGGTCCCTCCTTTTACCGCCCCGGCAGAGGTATAGTCGAACCGGTCAAAGTCTTTCGGATATTTGACGGAGCCATCCAGGGATACCCCGTGGGCGGCGAAGGCCGACGGAATAAAACAAAGTCCGACCAATACCAATAACAGGCTTATCTTGCCATAGCTCATAGTGAACACCCCATATTCCCGGAAAGCGAAATTTACCCTTGTCCTCTGCCGGGCAAGGAGGTCTGCCGCCGGCTGGCCCCGCCGGCTGTCTATAATGTTCTGGCAAGATTACCATTCTTTGTGTAAACTGTCTAATACCCCACAAGGGGGTATAAGTACCTTCACGAAATTCTTTTCAAAAAACAAGAAAAGAATTTCTAAGGTACTAATCCCGCAGGCCCACAAGTCCTGAAATGTTGCACCTTGCCACGATCCGGCAGGGTGCCGGTCGTCAGCACGTTCTCCCCTCGCTACCGGAGTAAAAAATGGGAAAGACTATCGCAGAAAAAATATTCGCCGCGCATTTGCGTGACCAGCCTACCCCGGACAACATGGTCCTCGACCTTGACGTGGTGATGTGTCATGAAATAACCACCCCCATTGCCATTATGGATCTTGTCGAAAGGGGCATGGACCAGGTCTTTGACGCCGGCAAAATCAAGGCGGTCATCGATCATGTCACCCCTGCCAAGGATTCAAAGACCGCAACCCAGGGCAAAATCATGCGGGACTGGGCGAAGCGGCACCGGATAACGGATTTTTTTGATATCGGTGCCAACGGGGTGTGTCACGCCCTGTTCCCGGAAAAAGGTTTTGTCCGGCCCGGTTATACGGTGATCATGGGTGATTCCCATACCTGCACGCACGGCGCTTTCGGCGCCTTTGCCGCCGGGGTGGGCACAACCGACCTCGAAGTGGGCATCTATAAGGGTGTCTGCTCCTTTAGGGCACCGAAGACCATGCGGATCAACATCACCGGAGCCTTGCCGCCCCGGGTCTCGGCCAAGGACGTCATTCTCGCCATTATCAAGAAAATCTCGGTGAACGGGGCAACCGACACGGTCATCGAGTTTGTCGGACCGGTCGTCGATGGCTTTACCATGTCGGCCCGGATGACCCTTTGCAATATGGCGGTCGAGGCCGGCGCCACTTGCGGCATCTGCATGCCGGACCGGGTGACGGCTGAGTATCTCTGGCCGTTCATCAAGGATCAGTATCCCTCCATCGCTGCGGCAATAGCCGAGTACCGGGACTGGCATTCCGACGTCGATGCCGTGTATGCGGCGAGGCTCGATTTCGATGTCAGCACCCTTGCACCTCAGGTCACTTTCGCCTACAAACCCGACCAGGTCAAGGATATCGGCGAGCTGGCCGGAACTCCCGTCGATCAGGTCTATATCGGCTCCTGTACCAACGGCCGCATCGAGGATCTCCGCGATGCGGCGGACATCCTCCGTGGGCGAAGGCTTGCCGAGGGCGTGCGGGGCATAGTCACTCCCGCCACTCCGCATATTTACAGGATGGCCCTTGAGGAGGGAATCATCAAGGTGTTCATGGATGCCGGTTTTTGTGTGCTCAACCCGACCTGCGGCGCATGTCTTGGCATGAGTTCAGGGGTTCTCGCCGAGGGTGAGGTGTGTGCGTCGACTACCAACCGGAACTTCAACGGACGGATGGGCAAAGGCGGCATGGTCAATCTGATGAGTCCCTTCTCGGCCGCGGCTGCCGCGGTTACCGGGGTTATTGCCGATCCGCGAGATATCAAGAATTAATCGACAGGGGTGTATTTTATGAAAGCTTTCGGCGGTCCGGCGATTCTGCTGGACAGAAATGATATAAATACGGACGAGATAATTCCCGCCAAATATTTGACGGAGATCACCAAGACGGCGCTCACGTCCCACCTCCTCGAAGATTTGCTGCTCGACGGCAAACCCTTTGCTCTGGCGCCGGAGGCGCTGGAGAAGACCAGAGTCGTGGTGGCAAGGGCCAATTTCGGCTGCGGCTCCTCCCGGGAGCATGCCGTCTGGGCCTTTGAGGTAAACGATATCAATGTAATAATTGCCGAGAGTTTTGCCAGGATTTTTCGGCAGAACATGTTCAACTGCGGCATCCTTGCCGTGGAGCTTGGCAAAGAGCAGATTGACGCCCTGTTTGCCTTGCCGGGTAATATCTCCGTCAAGGTGGATCTGGACAAGGACCTGTTGACGGCTTCCTCCGATCACCCGGGCCAGGAAGATGTCGCCTGCACTTTTACTCTTAATTCTTTCGATAAGCAACTGGTCGCCGCCGGCGGATGGCTGCCCTACGCCGATCGGAAATACTGAATACGGCCTGTACTGGGCCGGAGTCTCTCAAAGATTTCTCCCCATGCGGATCTCTTCGTCGCGGCCGCCATTATAAACCGCAGTCCCGCAGTTGTTCGACGATTTTTTGCTGTTCCCTGGACAGCTGCTTCGGAACTTTGACTCCGATCTTGACATACAGGTCGCCCCGCTCCCCCAGGGGACCCATAGGCAGGCCGTGACCCTTCAGGCGCAGACGCGAGTCGTGGCTGGTGCCGGGTGCGATTTTAACCACGAATTTTTTGTTTTCGAGAGTTTCCACCTCGAGGGTGGTACCGAAACAGGCCTCGCTGAAGGTGATCAGTTTTTCGGTGAGGAGGTCTTCACCATCCCTATTGAAGGTGTTGTTCGAGGCGATATCAACCTTCAGGTAGAGATCGCCGGGGACTCCCCCATGGCGGGAGGCGCCGCCTTGTCCCTGCAGTCGCAGTTTTTTTCCCGCCTCGATGCCCTTAGGAATTTTCACCGAGACATTCTGCGGGGTCCCGTTCTTTCTTAAGGTTATGGTTCGCTCAGCTCCGTGCAGCACCTCCTCAAGACTGATGGTGACCTGATAGGTCATATCCTGGCCCCTTTCCGGAGCAGGGTGACAGCCACCGCCGCCACAGCCGCCTGGCTGTCCTTGACTGAAAAATGAGGCAAAGCCGTTGCCGCCCCCCATGCCGGCACGATGCTGGGCGGATTGAGCGGTCCCGCCGAAACCGAATTGCCGGAGGATGTCGTTCAGGTCAAAACCTCGGAAAATGTCTTCCTGGGAATAACGTTGGTGGAAATCCGCGGATCCATAAAGGTCGTACTGCTTTTTTTTCTCAGGATCGGACAGCACGGCGTAGGCTGCATTGATCTCTTTGAATTTCGCTTCGGCCTGCTTCTCTCCCTTGTTCTTATCAGGATGATACTTTAGTGCAAGTTTCCGGTACGCCTTTTTAACTTCAGACGGGGACGAATCTTTTTTTACCCCAAGCAATTCATAGTAATCCATTGCAGCAAACCAGCATAAATAAGCATTAAATAAATACTCCCTAAAGGTTGATCGTGCATCAACAATATGAATGGTTAGCTGTTCCGTCAACCGTCATTCATGACGAGGGTATCTGTCAACAAAACCCAGAAAGGAGCAGATTTCGAGGCTGAATCACACTCCTCTTGCGATAAGGTCTACGGTAGAATCACCAACCGATGCGTCCGGTTAAAACGGCACGTCTTCACCGGTACCTGTTCCGCCCATCGTGCCGCCGAAGGGTTCAGGCGGCAGGGGCGGCTGTTCAAACTCGCCACCACCGCCTTCATTGGCGCGCGGTGTGAGATTCTGCACGGTCGAGGCGATTATCTCGGTGGTATAGCGGTCGACGCCGGTCTGATCCTTCCATTTCCGGGTCTGCAGTCTTCCTTCAACATACACTTTGGAACCTTTTGACAGATAATTGCCGCAGAATTCGGCGGCCTTATCCCAGACGATAACCCGGTGCCATTCCGTTTCTTCCTGCATATTGCCGTCCCGGCCCTTCCACCTGCGGTTGGTGGCCACGCTGAGGGTGGCAACGGCGATTCCACTGGGTGTATAGCTAATCTTTGGATCGGCACCCAAGTTTCCGACAAGTATCACCTTATTGACCATAGTATAATCCTCTGTGGGTAAAAATGTTGAGGGGCCGACGGCAAATGGTTCGACCCTTTTTGACCACATCCTGGCGGCTGCCAGTGCCGTATCCGGGATCGGCAGTGGCCAGGGTATTTTTTGGCAACGGCGCAACGCTCCGTCTTGCCGACATTGAATATTGCCAATATACGAAAGAATAAGGAAAGAACAAGGTCAAAATAACCAGGCGGCCGGCTCAGCGTGCCGCCCGGTCGAGCATCGCAGCCAGTCCGCCCCGGTCGCCCGGCGTATAGCCCATAACTTCGCGCCAGATTTCGTTGCTTTCCATGCAGAAGTAAATACACGTCGTCTCGCTCACTTTTTCCTGGAGACGGGCAACGATTCCTTGATAGAGCCGCACTCGGTCTGGCCGAAAATATCGCGATTTTCCGTCAAGGCCCTCGATAAACCCTTGGTAATAAAGACTCGCGCCCGGAAATCGGCGGATGCCGATCTCTTTTAGACTTGGGATAAATCTGAGCGCCCCGAGGGAAATCCAGGCAATTGCCGGAGCGGGAACGGATTCGAAAAGCCTGTCGATGGTCTCACCATACCCGGCCTGCCATCCCGGATGGTCAATGATC
>JBBRGP010000057.1:0-11358 GCA_038224105.1 Desulfobulbales bacterium
GGGGCCGGGTCATTGAGGCACAGCTGCATAAGGGCCGGGGACCGGTAGCCACAGTTCTCATTCAGGAGGGAACGCTGCAGCTCGGCGACTATTTTGTCGTCGGCCAGCACAGTGGCAAGGTTAAAGCAATGCTCGATGACAAAGGCCGGAAAATTACCGAGGCCGGGCCATCGATTCCGGTCGAGGTCCAGGGTCTGGCCGGGGTACCGAGTGCCGGCGACGAGTTCGTGGTCGTCACCGATGAGAAAATGGCCAGGAATGTTTCCCAGGTTCGCGCGCTGAAGGCCAGGGAAAGTGAATTGGGAGCGACCAGCAAGATCTCCCTCGACAGACTGTTTGAACAGATGAACGAGGGGGCGGTCCAGGAATTGCGAGTGGTGCTCAGGGCCGACGTGCAGGGAACTCTCGAGGCCTTCGCCAAAGCGGCCGCAGATCTCTCAACCAAGGATGTCAAGGTCCGAATCCTTCATGAAGGTACTGGGACGATAACCGAGTCTGATATCCTCCTTGCCTCCGCCTCCGATGCGATTATTATTGGCTTCAATGTTCGACCGACGACAAAGGTTAAAGAATTGGCGGCAAAGGAAAACGTCGATGTCCGCTCCTACGATGTCATTTACCATGCCCTGGACGATATTCGCAAGGCGATGGTCGGGATGCTCGAACCGACCTACGAAGAGCAGGTCATCGGCATGGCTGAGGTCCGTGAGATCTTCAGTGTTCCGAAGATTGGCACGATTGCCGGCTGTGCCGTCATCGACGGCAAGATTCTGCGGACCGCCCGGATGCGGGTGCTACGCGAGGGGGTGGTGATTTACACCGGCAGGATCGAATCTCTCCGGCGGTTTAAGGACGATGTCAAAGAGGTGCTGTCCGGCTTCGAGTGCGGTATCGGGGTAGAGAAGTTTAACGATATCAAGATTGGCGACAACCTTGAGGCCTTCGTCATGCACGAGGTTGAAGCAACTCTCGAATAAGGAAGATGGTGGTCGTGAAAACTTGGGATCCCAAACAAACCCTTGACTCCATAGGGGTTGGCGAAAAAAACGAACAAAAACGATCGACCCGCGTTGCCGAGGCGATCCGCAATGAACTGGCGGTGCTTCTGATCAGCAAGGTGCAGGATCCCCGCCTGCACAGCCTCAGCATTTCCAGGGTCGAGGTCGCCGACGATCTGAGTTCGGCCCGGGTATTGTATACCGTGCTTGGGGATAAAAATGACGTCAAAGCGGCGGAAAAGGGTTTACAAAGCGCCAAGGGGTTCATGCGCAGCCATATCGCCCGAACCCTCAATCTCCGTTTCACCCCGGAACTGCAGTTTCGCTATGACGACAGCGTCGAAAAGGTCGCTGAACTGGAAGAAATATTTCAGGATATAGCCAATGAAAGAGAGTCCAGAAAGGATAATTCCTGAGCGGATGCTTGCCGCGGTGCAGGGTGCGGCGAATGCGGTCCTGCTGACCCATACCCATCCCGATGGCGATGCTTTGGGTTCTCTCTTCGGCCTTGCCGATATTCTTGATACGCTTGGCAAAAACGTCCTCTGCTTCCTCGATGAACCGGTATCCAAGAACTACGACTTTCTGCCGGGAATGGCCGGGGTCAGCACCAGCATTGAGGAGTATCGCGATTTTCTTGCAAAGTCCGCCGGAGATCTTGTTCTCATCAGCCTGGATTGCGGGGATGCCGAACGGCTCGGTAAATCGAAACAGGAATTTTTGCAGGTCGAACCTTTCCTGGTTATCGATCACCATCGCTCCCATAGTCATTTCGGGACAATCGATTGGGTCGATCCGAGCTGTTCTTCGACCGGCGAGATGGTCTATGAGTTGGCCGAGGCCCTGCATGCCCGGATAAGCTACAGCTGCGCGTATAATCTCTATGTCGCCATCTGTACCGATACCGGCTCGTTTCGTTATGAATGCACAAGTCCCAGGACTATGCATATTGCCGCGGAACTTCTCGAAATTGGAGTTCGGCCTGAGGAGGTGAGCAGCCACCTCTATGATAAACACAGCATTGAACGGCTAAAACTCATGGAGATGGTGCTGGCGACCATGACCCTCTATGAGGCCGATCAGATCGCCTTTATGTACGTCTCGGCAAAAATGCTTGAAGAAAGCGGAGCAACCCTCCAGGATGTCGAAGGTTTTGTGGATCTGCCCCGGTCTTTGCGCTCGGTCAAGGTGGCCGCCTTGATCAAAGAAACGAATAACAACATGATCGCCGTCAGCCTGCGGGCCAAGGGTGCCTGTGACGTCGCCCATGTCGCCAAACAATTTGCAGGAGGGGGACATCGGAATGCGGCGGGATTCCACTGCCACGGCAAAACCATCGAGCAGGTGCGACTGGAGGTCCAGGACGCACTGACCAAGGCTTTGACTTGAGGAGAGAGATGACCCCGGATTTGTTGAGTGGATTAGTAGCCCGGCGGTCTCCGCCACGATATCATGGTTGAAGCCGGTGTCTTGCTCGTCGACAAACCAGTTGGAATCACCTCCTTTGCCGTAGTCAGCCGGCTGCGGCGGATTCTTGGGATCAAAAAGGTCGGCCATGCCGGAACCCTCGATCCGTTTGCCACCGGTCTTCTGATCGTCTGCGCCGGCCGGCCTGCCACCCGGCTGATGACCGGCCTGATGGAAGGGGACAAAGAGTATCTGGCGACCCTGAGGCTCGGTGTGGAGACCGAGACCTACGATACGGAAGGGGTCGTCACCGCCCGCCGGCCGGTCGAGATGCTCACCGCTCGCCGGATAGAAGAATGTTTTAACATCTTTCGGGGCAACCAGTTACAGGTGCCACCGGCCTATTCGGCGTTGAAGCATCAGGGCAAACCGCTCTATTACTATGCCCGCAAGGGCATCGCGGTCGCCAAGGAGGCGCGGCCGGTGGAAATCAAGGTCCTTGAACGGACCGACGGATTAGAGGACATTCGTGGCGAGGAGGCCACGCTCGGGATCAGGGTGGTGTGCAGCAAGGGCACCTATATCCGGACCCTGGCCGTTGATATCGGCAGGCAACTTGGTTGCGGCGCCCATCTTAACCAGTTACGACGGATCAAAAGCGGCTGCTTTTCGGTGGATGAAGGCCTTAACTGGGACGATCTCGGCAGCGAGGACGCCCTCGATCGCTGCCTGCGCACGATGATATCTGTCGAACGGGTGTGTAAACTCTTGCAATAATCACCTAAGTTGACTAGTGTGTGCAAAATGGGGTTTTTTTGATATAGTATTAAGCATTATACATTCCAGGAGGATTGTCGTGGCACAGTCAGCAGTAAAGAAAAATGAAATTATAGAAAAGTTCAAGACCCATCCCACCGACACCGGGTCGTCGGAGGTGCAGATTGCCCTTCTCACCGACCGTATTGAATATCTTACCGAGCATTTCAAAGTACATCAAAAGGATCATCACTCACGGCAGGGCCTTTTGAAGCTGGTCGGTCAGCGGCGGAGCCTCCTTGATTACCTTAAGAAGAAAGACCTCGACAAGTACAGAACCATGTTGAAGGAGCTCAATCTCCGTAAGTAAACCCTGTGTCTGTAGAACCGCATGTCGGTCCTGGCTAAGTGCCGTCTTATGACCTCAAACAGTTCAAAGGTTTAATAACTGTTTGAGGTTTTTGTTGTTTTATGGAATTCCGAAAAAAAAAGCATACGGGGCTGGTGGATAATCCAGTCGGATCAGTTGGCGCTGCGCCTTTCCCTGATGCTACACACATCTGGAGAAATCATGTTAAAAAGAGTAGAAGCGGAGATCGGTGGTAAAATTATTGCCATTGAGACCGGAAAAATTGCTAAACAAGCATCAGGATCGGTAGTGATCCGCTCGGGCGAGACCATGGTCCTGGTTACCGCGGTCGGCGCCGGCGAAAACAAACCGGATGCAAGCTTTTTGCCGCTGACCATCGAATATCAGGAAAAGCTGGCCGCGGTCGGCCGGATTCCCGGCAATTATTTTCGCCGGGAAATAGGTCGGCCGAGCGACAACGAAGTCCTCACCTGCCGCATCATTGACCGCCCGCTCCGCCCATTGTTCGCGGACGGGTATTCCGCCGAGACTCAGGTTATCGCCACCGTTCTTTCCGCCGACCCGGACATTCAGCCGGATATTCTGGCCCTGACCGGCGCCTCCTGCGCCTTGACCCTTTCCGATATCCCCTTCAACGGTCCTGTTGCCGGCGGGCGGATCGGCTATATCGACGGGCAATACCTGCTCAATCCGACGATATCCGAGTTGAAAACATCGGCGATGGACATCGTTGTCGCCTGCACCCGTAATGCCGTGGTCATGGTCGAGGGCAAAGCCGATGAACTCGGCGAGGACGAGATTTTGGCCGGCATTTTTTATGCTTTTGAACATCTGCAGCCGCTGATTGATCTCCAGGAGCAACTTCAGAAATCCTCGGGCAAACCGAAACGTCCGGTGGCGAACCTGGCCATTGATGAAACGATGCGGGCCAAGGTGCGGGAGATTGCCGCGGCCGGCATGGAGAAAGTCTTTCATACCACCGACAAGCTCGAGCGTGGTTGTACCTACGACCAACTGAAGAAGGAGGTCGTCGCCGCTCTCGATATTGACGGAACGCGCGGGGGTGAAATAAGAGATCTGCTCTCCGCCTATAAAAAATCCTTCATGCGCGATAAAATCGTCAACAATGAGATCCGGATCGGTGGCAGAAAATTTAATGAAATACGAGAAATAACCTGTGATACCCAGTATCTGCCGCGAACCCACGGGTCGGCGTTGTTTACCCGCGGCGAGACCCAGGCTTTAGTGTCGACGACCCTCGGCAGCGAGCGTGACAAGCAGCGGGTGGAGACGTTGCACGGTGAAGTGACTAACCGGTTCATGCTCCATTACAATTTCCCGCCCTATTGCGTCGGCGAAGTGCGGGGACTACGCGGCCCGTCCCGGCGCGATATCGGCCATGGCAACCTGGCGACCCGCGGTCTTGAGGCGGTTCTGCCCGCCGAAGAGGATTTTCCCTATTCGATACGGATCGTTTCGGAGATCCTCGAGTCGAACGGATCTTCCTCGATGGCCACGGTCTGCGGTGGCAGCATGGCGATGATGGACGCCGGCGTGCCTTTGAAAAGCCCGGTTTCCGGAATTGCCATGGGATTGATTAAAGAGGGTGATAAAGTGGTCATCCTTTCCGACATTCTCGGCGATGAAGATCATCTCGGCGACATGGATTTCAAGGTGGTTGGCACCGGTGAAGGCATCACCTCGCTGCAGATGGATATCAAAATCGACGGAGTTGATCGGGAGATTATGGGCAGAGCCCTCGCCCAGGCCAAGGAAGGGCGTGTTCACATCCTTGCCGAGATGAAGAAGAGTATCGCCAAGTCCCGGGATGAGGTGGCCGAGCACGCTCCGAAGTTTATGGTCCACAAAATCAATCCGGATAAGATCCGTGACCTGATCGGCCCGGGAGGAAAGATCATTAAGGAACTGTCCGCTGAATTCGATGCCAAAATTGAAGTCGATGATTCCGGACTGGTGAAGATGTTTGCCTTGAATGGCGATATGGCTGACGCGCTGGTGGCAAAAATCAAGGCCATAACCGCCGAGGCCGAAGTCGGTGCCGTTTACAAGGGTATCGTCAAAACAATTAAAGATTTCGGCGCTTTTGTCGAGATTCTGCCAGGCACTGACGGCCTGGTGCATATTTCCGAGCTGGATATCAAAAGGGTGGCGAAGGTCACCGATGTCGTGAAAGAGGGCGACGAAATCGAGGTCAAAGTCCTTGATGTCGATAATCGTGGCCGGATTCGCCTGAGCCGCAAGGCCCTGCTCGAGTAGATAAGGGGCTCGCCGCGAGTCCGCATTAGCCCTGCTCACCAGCCGACCCCTGTATACGAGGTCGGCTTTTTTTATAATTTGGCGGTGGGGTTGGGATGAAAAATGACAGCAGGATTGCCATATGGAAGAGAAGGTCGTCAAGATCTGTTGGCTTACCTCCGGGGTCGAGCGTGACCTGAAACTGCCGAGCTACCAATCGGCAGGGGCCGCCGGCATGGATGTGGCGGCGGCGGTGGATGAGGAGGTGGTGATCGAACCGGGGGCTATCGTTGTTGTTCCGACCGGCTTTGCCGTGGCCCTCCCGGCCGGCTACGAACTGCAGGTGCGACCCCGGAGCGGTCTGGCGGTGACCTACGGCCTGACGTTGGTCAACAGTCCCGGAACCATCGATTCCGACTATCGCGGCGAGATAAAAATCGCCTTGATCAACCTCGGCGGAGATCCGTTCATCGTTCGCCGGGGAGATCGTATCGCTCAGCTGGTTCTGACGCCGGTGATCCGGGCAAGGTTTGATGAGGTGGCGACCCTCGACCCGACGGCACGGTCGGCCGGGGGTTTTGGTCATACCGGGGTATAACGGGAGATGCGTTTTTCCGTACTTGGCAGCGGTAGCCGGGGCAATGCCGTGTTCATCGAAGCTGGCAAAACCGCGATTCTGATCGATGCCGGATTTTCCGGAAGGGAGATAGCGGCCCGCCTGCAGGCCATCGGCCGGGATCTTGCCGATATCCGCGCCGTATGCCTTACCCACGAGCATGATGACCACATCAGCGGGGTCGGGGTCCTCAGCAGAAGATGCCGGATCCCGGTCTACGCCAATCCCGGCACCTTTGCCGGCGGCGAGAAAAAATTGGGCAAGCTCTTTGCCGCCCGGGAATTCGAAACCGGCGAGTCCGTCGAGGTCGGCGACATCCTGGTGCGCTCCTTTCGGATTTCCCACGATACCGCCGATCCGGTCGGCTTTGTCGTAAGCGACGGCAGGAGAAGTGTCGGCTATTGCACCGATACCGGTAGAGTCTCCCACTTGATAGCCACCAGGTTGATGGCCTGTAATGGACTGATTCTCGAATTCAACCACAATCTCGAGATGCTCAAAAACGGGCCGTATCCCTTGCCCCTGCAGCAGCGTGTCCGATCAAGCCGCGGCCATCTCTGCAACGAGGATGCCGCGGCCTTTCTCGCCAACCTGACTGGCAGGCACTTACAGATCGCCGTTCTCGCCCATTTGAGCGAGACCAACAACACACCCTTGCTTGCCCGTGCGGCTGTCGAGCAGTCGGTCAATGACTGGGGAGAGACGGCTTTGGTCATCGCCTGCCAGGATCACCCGACGCCGCTTGTCGAGCTTGGTTCGGAGGGGTTGGAGGTGGAGAACAGGACCGGCGCTGTCCCCAGTCTCGCCCGGTTGATGGCAAGGCGGAAGTGAGGTGCAGGAAATGCGGCTCGCGGTTTTCAGCTTTTCGGTAAAGTAATTCGTTTGTCCTTCGGTTTATCCGGATTCGGTTTGTAAAGCACGAAGATCTTACCGATCAACTGGATCAGAAAGCTCTCGGTCAGATCGGCGACTTGCACCGAGGTCGCGTGTTTTTCCAGGCCGCTGTTGTTGCCGATTTTAACTTTGATCAGTTCGTGGTTGAAAAGTTCGGCGGCGACCGTTTCGAGAATCCCCGGGGTCACTGCTTCCTTGCCGATCTGGACCAGCGGCTTGAGGTGGTGGGCCAGCCCTTTCAGGTATTGCTTTTGCCGGGTGGTGAGCAGTGGTGCCGGGGGTGAGGTGTTCAGAGACATCGCAGTAAATATCCTTATGGGAAGACGTGGAGAGGAGGGCCTTGCCGTTATTATTCAGGGGGCTGTCGACGGCGTGCTTGGCGGGTCCGCTCGCCGTGGTCAGGTTGGCAGGTCAGCTCACCAGGTTGGTGAGGATCTTATAACCACCTATCCAGGTGCCTATTGCCGCGCCGAGGCTGGTCAGAAGAAAGACCAGAAATACCCGGAGCAGCCGGTTTTTCCACCAGCCGGTAAAGGTTGTGACATCGTCCCCGGCCAGCTCGAACTCTCTGACCAGCGGCGGGCAGGTCATGACCTGGACAAAGGCGCAAACATAGCCCGCACCAATGACCGGCGAAAGGGTGGTGATCGGTGCGGCGAAGAAAGCCGAGATAGTGGTCAGGGGGTGGCCAAGGGAGAGCAGGCCGCCTATCGCGGCGGGGACGCCGGTAGCCAGTATCCACAGGAGGATGCTTTCTTCGGCCATTGCCGATCCTTTCTGCACGCCAATCAGGATGAAGAGGCCGATGATCAGCAGGGGCACCGACCAACCCAAAAGTTTGTAGACGGTCGAGACCGGGGGGATGACGGTAATTTCAGTCAGTTTGTCTTTGTGGTCGGCAGCGAATATCCGTATCATTCCGGCAACATGACCGGCACCGACGACGGCGACAATGCGTTTGCCGGGGGAGGATTTGATCTTCTCGACCAGAAATATGTCCCGCTCATCGATGAGCACTCGTTTCACCTCCGGCAAGGCTTCGCCCAATTGATCCATCAGCTCGGAGAGAACGTCCTTCCGTTTAAGTTCCTTTAACTTTTCCTCGGAAATCTCGTTCTTGTCAAAGAGACTGGTCAGCAGCGATGCCAGCAGGTAGTTTTTTTTCAGAAATGAGGTCAATTTCCACGCCCGTCGCAGGGTGATGCGGACATCGCGGTCACAAAGAGAAATCGGAATCTGTAATGCCTTGGCGGTTTGAGCGGCCATCAACAGTTCGGCGCCCGGGGTTACCCCGATCTGGCCACCCAGTCGTGTCTGGTAGGAGGCCATGACCAGGCTGAGCAGCAGGGTCGAAAGCTGCTTGTTTTTGATAATTGTTTTAAGATCAAGGTTTTGCCACTGCTGCTTGTGGGTGAGTGCATGGTACCGTTTATCGTCGAGTTCCAGGCACACGCAGTCGGGCCGTTCCTGTTCGATGACGGTTTTGACAAGGGCAACAGAGTCCTGGGAAATATGCGCTGTACCCACGAGAATGATGGTTTTGTCTTGATATTCGACTACCTGTACATCACTTTCATAGCAGTGCAGAGGGAAGGGGAGAACGGCAGCGGTATTATTCTCTTCGGGGGTAAGCATAGGGTTACATCACGGCAGTAGGGGCTTGACGGGAGAAAAAGCACGAGTCCTGTGGGCCAAAGCAGGTGGATTTCTCCACAGTAGGCATTTTTTAACCAGCTGTCATGGAGATTTTGGCGGGAGGCGGAACAACCTTTCCAACGAGTCGGTAAGGAGGCAGGGCTATGCCTTTTTCAATTTCAATACGATTCCGGGATAAATGAGGTCGGATTTGAGGTTATTCAATTTCTTGATCTCACTGGTTGAGGCACTGAATTTCTGGGAAATGGTCCACAGGGTGTCTCCGTCCTGGACGTTATAGGATGCATAGGAGTCGGTTGCCCGCACCTCGGTCACATGGGTTTTCCGGCGTTCGGCTTTTAAGACCAGCAAGCTTGGTTTTTCGGGGCCGGGGCGGCTGTTTTTATCGACGGTGGCAAGAGCATTGCTCGCTTTGCTCTGATTGGTATAGAGGGCGAGCTGTTGTCCCGGGCGAACGGCTTTGACATTTTTCAGACCATTCCACGACATGACCATCTCCACCGGGACATTGTAGAGTTTGGAGATTTTCGATACGGTATCACCCGGTTTGACCAGATGCATAACCAGATTTTCCCGGTTGGTGGCCGAGGTCTTGGCGATCTGTTCGGGCAACAGTTGGTAGCTGATGGTATTGTAGGGAATTCGGAGATTTTGGCCGTTGTTGAGCTTGCCGCTCCGGAGATTGTTGGCCTTCAGCAGGGTAGTTTTATTGACGTCATATTGGGCACAGATGGAGGTAAGGGTGTCGCCTTTGACGATCTTGTGGCTCTTGTAATTGGTGCTGGCGACCGGGTGCAGGCGAGAGATATTTTTCAGGGCAAGCTTGGCGCTGGCCTCGGGAATTCGTAATTCGTACTCACTGACATTGAGAGGGGTTTTATCCTGCCTCAGTTCGGGGTTGAGCTGTTTAATCCTGCCAATATCGCTGTTGCTGATCAGAGCGACGGCCTCGAGGCTCATGCCCGGTTTGACGTTGAGCACGTCGTAGCGAGGTGGCGTATAGTAGGTGAGATTGGTAAACCCGAATTTTTCAGGTTGCTTGGCGATAATGAGGGCGGCAATAAGTTTGGGCACGTACCGTTTGGTTTCAAGACTCAGGTAGTCCTGACTGGCCAACTCCCAGAAATTCGTTGCCTTATATCTCATAAGACCGTTGCGGATTTTACCAGGGCCGCCGTTATAGGCAGCAATGGCAAGATGCCAGTCGCCGAATTCCTTGTAGAGATCGGCAAGAAAGGCAACCGCGGCCTGGGTGGCTTTCTCGGGATGACGGCGTTCATCGACGAACTTGTCGATTTCCAGATTATATTGAAGGCCTGTGCCCTCCATGAATTGCCAAAGCCCGACGGCCATCGACCTCGAGCAGGCCATGGGATTATAGCCGCTTTCAATCATCGCCAGATAGGCCAGATCACGAGGCAGTCCGGCCTCCGCCAATTCCGCTTCCATCATCGAGTGATAGACGGTCGACCGCTGCAGCCAATGGGTAAATTGCTCTCGGAATCGAGTCTGAAAAAAGTGGAGGTACATCTCGACCTGTTTGTTCAGAACCACCGGAAAGTCGAAAAAGACGTTCTGGGTAGGATCGAAATTGAGCGGCGAATACGGTTCATTCCAGAACCCGGTCTGGCTGAGTTCATTCAGTTCCTGATCCAGGCACATTTCCGGTTCGGTCGTCTGGAGTTCCTGATCAGGCTGGCTGGAATCACCATTTCCGACAATTCCCTGCGATGAATGGTCTGGGGCACCGCCAAAATGACTTTTATCGGCACAGCTGGAAAGAATCAATGCAAGAGCCAGGAAAACGAGAGATTTAACAATCGTATGGTGTGTTGGTATCATTCGCCAATCCGGTTGTTGGACACTGTTGCAAGACCAGTGAAAAAGACGGTTGTTACAAGAATTAGCCTGTTGAGATATCTTGGATAACCTTGTACATTCAGAGCGGTTTGAATTATAAAGGTAACTGGCAGTATATAAAAACCGAACTGTCGAGTAATTGCAAGGATTATACGTCCCGCCTTTCGTCGGGGCGGGTTTTTCTCCCCTTTGTCCATTGATTGCCTCCGAACTCCTACAGAAATATGTTGAAAAAGTTTCTCATATCGGCAGTAGTCCTCACCATCATCGCCGCTGGGGCAATTTTCGGCTGGGTCTATCGATTGGTTGTTGTTGAGCCGGGCGATGAGATCCAGCTCGAGAATATCCGCCGCATCCTCGGCAAGGAAAGTCAGGTCTACTACAGCGACGGGGTCACGAAACTCGGCGTTTTTTTTGACACTGCCCATCGTCAATATGTCACCTTCGAGGAAATTCCCAAAAACTTCGTCGATGCGCTGGTGGCGTCCGAGGATGACCGGTTTTTCACCCATATCGGCTTTGATCCCCTGGGAATAGCTCGGGCA
>JBBRGP010000058.1:0-11262 GCA_038224105.1 Desulfobulbales bacterium
AGGTTGGTGGAGACGACACTGGAAGTGCCGCGGTCCAGCCAGCAGCCCAGCTTGTTTTCCCGGCAACGGGCATTTGCCGAATTTTTGCCCAAGTTGTCGCCTACTTTTCGACTCTTCGCAACCATTATTTATCGATCCTGCCTGCGACCAGCAAAGGCTCCGGTCGCAGGCAAAGGTCAGGCGGGTGTGGCAACCCTCACAAACTGGCATCGAGAACAATCGTGAAAAGGCCGGCAATCTCTTATAAAATATCTCGATAAAAGTACAACAGCCAACTCCTTTTCAGGCAATTGACTTAAGGGAAAGCGTCATTATCTTGACGAAATCACCTGGAAGAATGCCACCTCACCCTCCACCCAGAGATCCTCACCCATGAAGAAGAAAATATTTTTCACCATCCTTGGCCTGCTGCTCCTGGCCGGAGGGATCACCGGGGTAAAGGCCCTCCAGATCAAGAAGATGATCGACCAGGGAAAACAGATGACTTTCCCGCCCGAGGTGGTGACCGCGACCATGGTTGCGAAAAGCTCCTGGCAGACTTCCCTGAATTCAGCCGGCAGCCTGATGGCGGTGCAGGGGGTGACGGTCGCCGCCGAACTTCCCGGCAAGATCGTCGAGATCGCCTTTAAACCGGGCGAAAAGGTAAAGGTCGGCGATCTTCTGGTCAAACAGGACGTCACTACCGAAGAGGCCCAGCTGCGCTCCGTCGAGGCCCAGATCAAGCTTGCCCAGGCCAACTACCACCGCATCGACCAGCTGCTGGCCCAGAAGGCCATCTCCCGCTCCGAATTCGATAACGCCGACGCCCAATTGACGGCAAACAGGGCCCAGGCCGATGCGATTCGATCGGCCATCGCCAAAAAGACCATCCGCGCCCCCTTCACCGGTCATCTTGGCATTCGCCTCATCAATCTCGGCGAGATCTTGAAAGAGGGCACGCCGATCGTCTCCCTGCAGAATCTCAATCCGATTTTTGCCAACTTCCAATTGCCGCAGCGTCAGCTCAGCCGGATCAAAACCGGCTACCCGGTGCGGGTCACCGCCAACACCCTGGCCGGTGAACCAATCGACGGCACGATTACCGCCATCAATCCCCAGGTGGACAGTGCCACCCGCAACATTTCGGTGCAGGCGACCATAGAAAATAAAGAAGAACATCTGCGGCCAGGGATGTTTGTCGATGTCGAGGTGGCCCTGCCCGAGGAAAATCAGGTGCTCGCCATTCCGGCCACCTCGATCCTCTATGCCCCGTACAGCGATTCGGTCTTCGTCATCGATAACAAAAAAGACGAGAACAGCGGCCAGGAGGCAAAAACCGTCCGTCAGCAGTTTGTCCGTCTCGGTGAAAAGCGGGGGGATTTCATTGCCGTGCTGTCCGGCTTGAAAGAAAGCGACACCGTCGTCACCACCGGGGTCTTTAAACTGCGAAATGGTCAACCGGTGGTGATCGATAATCGCCTCGCCCCCGCATTCAAACTCGCACCGCAGCCGGAGGACAGCTGATCGAACATCCCCGGTACCCGGCAACCAACGCCGTCGGGCAGCCGCCCGCCCACGGTGTCCTTGACCACAGCTTCGAGAGAACCAACGTGACTTCATTTACCGATATTTTTATCCGCCGGCCGGTCCTGGCCCTGGTCATCAGCCTGGTGATCGTCATCTTCGGCCTCCAGGCCATTCGCACCCTCAACGTCCGCCAATACCCGCGCAGCGACAATGCCGTGGTTTCCGTCACCACCGTCTATGTCGGGGCCGGAGCCGAGCTGGTGCGCGGCTTCATCACCACGCCTCTGGAACGGGCCATCGCCGCCGCCGACGGCATCGACTATATCGAATCCCAGAGCGCCCAGGGACTGTCGACCATCAATGTCCGGCTAAAGCTCAATTACGATCCAATCAAGGCCCTCTCGGAGATCAGCTCCAAGGTTGATCAAATCCGCGGCGACCTGCCGCCCGAGGCCGAAGTCCCGGCCCTGAACGTCCAGACGGCGGACAGCCAGTTCGCTTCGGCCTATTTGAGTTTTACCGCCCCGGAACTGCGTCAGAACGAGGTCACCGACTACCTGGTTCGGATCGTCCAGCCCCGTCTTTCGGCGCTGACCGGGGTCCAGCGTGCCGATATCCTTGGCGGCCGGACCTTTGCCATGCGCATCTGGCTCAATCCCGAACGGATGGCCGCCTACAACATCAGCCCGGCCATGGTTCGTCAGGCCCTTGCCGCCAATAACTTTCTCGCCGCTGTCGGCCAGACCAAAGGGTCCTTGATCCAGATCAACCTGACCGCCGACACCGATCTCCGCTCGGTGTCTGAATTCAAGCGGCTGATCCTCCGGGAAGAAGGGGGGGCGGTGGTGCGGCTGGAGGATGTCGGCGAGGTGGTTCTCGGCGCCGAGGACTACGGGACGGAGGTCAATTTTTCCGGACAATCGGCGGTTTTCATGGGAATCTGGCCGCTGCCCAACGCCAACTCCATCGACGTCATCGAGCGGGTGCGGATAGAGATGGAGGCGATCCAAAAGCAGCTTCCCAGCGGCATGGAGGCGCGGATCGCCTACGACGCCACCGACTATATCACCAACGCCATTCACGAGGTCATCAAGACCCTGATCGACACCCTGCTCATCGTCGTCGTCATTATTTTTCTGTTTCTCGGGTCGTTTCGCTCGGTACTGGTGCCGGTGGTGGCGATCCCGGTGTCCCTCATCGGCGGCATCTTCCTGATGCAGGTTTTCGGCTTCACCATCAATCTCCTGACTTTACTCGCCATTGTCCTGTCGGTCGGGCTGGTCGTCGACGATGCCATCGTCGTCGTCGAGAATGTCGAACGACATCTCCGCGAAGGCCAATCCCCCTACGATGCCGCGATTTTCGGGGCGCGGGAACTGGTCGGACCGATCATTGCCATGACTGTCACCCTGGCGGCGGTTTACGCCCCCATTGGCCTCCAGGGAGGCTTGACCGGATCGCTCTTTCGGGAATTCGCCTTCACTCTGGCCGGGGCGGTAACCATCTCCGGGGTGGTGGCTTTAACCCTGTCGCCGGTAATGTCGGCCAAGATTCTCAAACCAGGCCTCGAACAACGGGGTTTTGCCGGCAAAATTTCCAGGGACTTCAACCGCCTGCAAGCCTTTTACGGACGCTTGCTGGATGGGACGCTGAACAGTCGTCCCGCCGTCTATCTGGTGTGGTTTATCCTGGTGGCGCTGACCTTCCCGATGTTCATGATGTCGGCCAAGGAGCTGGCCCCGGCCGAGGACCAGGGGGTTATTTTCGGCATCCTCGACGCGGCCGCCAACTCGACGCTTGATCAGAACAGCCTTTATGCGGCGGCGGCCAACCAGGCCTTCATGAGCGTCCCCGAGACCGACTTTACCTTTCAGATCACCTTCCCCACCTCTGGTTTTGGGGGCATGGTCCTCAAACCCTGGGATAAACGGGAGCGCACCGTCTTTGAGATCATGCCCGAGGTGCAGCAAAAGCTCCATGCCATTTCGGGGATCCGGATGTTTCCGGTGACCCCGCCGGCCCTGCCCGGCGGCGGCCAGTTCCCGGTCGAGTTCGTCATCGCCTCGACGGCGGAGGCCGAGCAGATCCTCGATTTCGCCACCCAGCTCCAACGCAAGGCGATGGCGAGCAAGATGTTCGCCTTTCCGCCGCTCATCGATGTCAAAATGGATCAACATCAGTCGGAGATCCTCGTCGATCGTGACAAGGCGGCGGATCTGGGGCTCAGCCTCCAGCAGGTCGGCTCGGATATCGGCACCATGCTCGGGGGAAATTTCGTCAACCGCTTCAACATCGCCGGCCGCAGCTATAAGGTCATCCCGCAGGTCCAGCGGGTCGACCGGCTGAACCCCAGTCAGCTGGAGAATATCTACGTCTCCGGCCCGGACGGCAAGCTCGTCCAGCTGTCGACCGTCGCCGCCATCAAGAACACCACCGGCGCCCGCTCCCTCAACCGTTTCCAGCAGCTCAATGCGGTCAAGATCAGCGGCGTCGCGGTCCGGCCGCTGGATGAGGCCCTGCGTTTTCTCGAGGATGAGGCGATAAAGATCCTCCCCAAGGGCTATATTCTCGATTATACTGGAGAATCACGCCAACTCAGGACGGAGGGCAATACCTTCCTGCCGGCCTTCGGCTTTGCGGTCATTCTGATATTCATGGTCCTCGCCGCCCAGTTCAACAGCTTTCGCGACCCCTTCGTCATCCTGGCCGGCTCGGTACCCCTGGCGATGTTCGGCGCCCTGCTCTTCACCTTCCTGAAAATGCCCGACCCGAATGTCCCGTTCTGGACCCACGGCTGGACCACCACCCTCAATATCTACTCGCAGGTTGGCCTGGTTACCCTGGTCGGGCTGGTTTCGAAAAACGGCATTCTGATCGTCGAATTTGCCAACAAGCTGCAGGAAAAGGGGCTGTCGAAACGGGAGGCGGTCCGCCAGGCGTCGATCACCCGCCTGCGGCCGATCCTGATGACCAGCGGCGCGACCATTGCCGGTCACTTCCCGCTCACCCTGGTGACCGGGGCGGGCGCCCTGGCCAGAAACTCCATCGGGCTGGTGCTGGTCGGGGGGATGACCATCGGCACCCTCTTTACCCTGTTCGTTATCCCCTCCATCTACATGCTCATCGCCCGCGACCACTCCCGGGACCGTGCCGACCAGGCCGACAATGGCGAGAAATGAAAAAAATTACCCGCCCAATCCGGAATCGTCCTTGAAAAGCCCGATGCTCGCCGAGGACAGCACTACCAGGACCGAGCCGATATTGTGGACGACGGCGCCCATGATCGGGGTGAGCAGCCCGCTGGCCCCGGCCAGCACCGAGACCAGGTTGAAGACCAGACCGAAGGCGATGTTCATTTTGATGATGAACAGCATCCGGCGGCCGAGGGCGATGAGCAGCGGCAGTTTGCCGATGTCGTCGCTCATCAAGGCGATATCGGCGGTTTCCAGGGCCACTTCGGTGCCTCTGGCGCCCATGGCGATACCGGTATCGGCAATGGCCAGGGCCGGGGCATCGTTGATGCCGTCGCCGACAAAGATGATTCTTGCCCCGTTCTGCTGCATCTCCTGGATGATCCGGAGTTTATCATCCGGCTTGAGACCGGACCACAGATGGGTGATGCCCACCTGCCGGCCGACCAGTTCGACCGACCTCTGGTGGTCGCCCGAAAGAATGCCGATGCCCTTAAGGCCAAGTTTTTTCAGGGCCGCCACCGTCGTCTTGGCGCTCGTTCGCACCTGATCGGAGACGCTCAAAAAACCAAGGGGCTGCTTGTCGCGATAGACCATGAGCGGCGTCGACCCCTTGTCCTTGATGGCCTGCAGCCGGGATTGCAGGGGTAAGGGCACCCCGCCGGTGCCGCCGCTGAGATAGACGCTGCCCACCTCGATGAGGTTGCCATCGACGCTGCCGCGGACGCCGAGACCAATTTCGGTGAAGAGATCGCGGGCGGCATTGATGGTTATATGGGCGTAGAGCGCTGCCTGGATGACCGCCCTGGCGAGGGGATGGGTCGAGTTGCATTCGACACTGGCGGCGTGCCGCAGCAGGTCGTTTCCGGCCACCCCTTCGACCGCGACGATCTCGTCGACCCGGGGGTTGCCCTCGGTGAGGGTGCCGGTCTTATCAAATAAGATGGTATCGGCGAGGGCGACGTTTTCGATATGCTGCCCACCCTTGACGAGGATGCCGGCCCGGGCGGCCCGGCCAATGGCGGCGACGGTGGCGGTGGGTACGGCGAGGATCAGGGCGCAGGGGCAGCCGACGATCAGCACCGCAACGGCCCGGCTGAAATCGCCGGTGAACAGCCAGGCGACGAGAGCACACCCGAGAATGAGCGGCGTGAAATATTTGGCGAACCGGTCGATAAAGGCAATGGTTTTCGGTTTATGGGCTTCGGCCTCGGATACCAGCCGGATGACCTGGCCGAGGGTGGTGTTCTCGCCGATTCTTTCAGCCCGGACCCGCAGCAGACCGTTGTGGTTGAGGGTCCCGGCATAGAGGGGGTCGCCGACGGTTTTTTCGATGGGCATCGCCTCGCCGGTGATCGCCGATTCGTCGAGGGCGGAAGTACCCTCCAGCACCACCCCATCGACCGGCACCTGCTCGCCGGGCTTGACCATAAGAATATCGCCGACCCGAACCTGCTCCACCGGCACCGTCAGGCTTTCGCCGCCCCTGACGACGGTCGCATTTTTCGGCGAGACCTTGATCAGGGTCTGGATCGATTTACGCGCCGACTCGGCGGTCGCCTCCTCGATCAGCGCCCCAAGGACCATGATCGAACTGACGACGGCGGCGGTGAGGAACTCGCCGTTAAGGAGACAGGCGATGATCGCCAGGGCGAGCAGCTCATCGACGTTCACCCTCTTTTCGAGAATCCCCCGCACCGCCCCGACAATGACCGGCAGCCCGTTGATGGCCACCGAGGCGAGAATCAGTGTCTGGCTGACCAGGATCTGCCCGGGCAGTGCCCTGCCGACGACAAAGCCGGCAAGGGCCAGGAAGGCCCCCAAGCCGACCTTGATAACATCCCGGTTCTGCAGCAGTTCTTCGTACACGCCAAGTTTGGCGAAACGACCGATCATAACGACCTTCTCCCCTTCACAAAAATACTCCCCGCTCCCTTTCGGCGGCCGGGATGTGCCGCCGACGCTTATCGTTTTCACGCCGCCGGCCACCTGCCAGCTCCCCTTGAATCACCCTTACGGCCGCAGCACCTCCTGCACCTTTGCCGCCAGGCTCCTGGGCGAAAATGGCTTTTGCATGAAATGCACCCCTTCGTCGAGCACCCCCTGGCGGGCAATGACGCTCGCCGTATAGCCGGACATGAACAGGCATTTGAGGGCCGGTCGCAGCGCCAGAAGCTGATTGGCCAGATCGCGGCCATTCATCTCCGGCATGATCACATCGGTAATGAGCAGATCGATAACGCCGGAGTGCCCTTTGACCAGATCAACCGCCTGAACGGAACTGTTGGAAGTCAGGACCACGTAGCCCAGTTTCGTCAGAATTTTGGCGATCAGCTTGAGAATCGCCTCCTCATCTTCGACCATCAGCACGGTCTCGCCCTGAGCCGGCGAAAGTTTCTCGGGACTCTCGGGTTCGGCCTGGGCAGGCTGTTCGGCGTGCCTTGCCAGATAGATCCTGAAGGTCGTTCCTTTGTGCGGTTCGCTGTAGACGTTGATGAAGCCGTTATTCTGCGTGACGATCCCGTAGACCGTGGCCAGCCCCAGACCGGTGCCCTCGCCCAACTTCTTGGTCGTGAAAAACGGCTCGAAGATATTGTCCTGGGTCTCTTTGCTCATTCCGCAACCGTCGTCACTGACCGACAGCAGGACGTAGTCGCCGAGACTGGCGCCGGCATGGTCGGCGCAGTAAGCCTCGTCGAAGGTGACGATATCGGTTTCGATGGTGACCTTGCCGACCCCGGTGATGGTCGCGGCAATTGACACAGAGATTGGCCAGGAGCTGGTCAACCTGCGACGGGTCCATCCGCACCGGCCACAACCCCTTGCCCGGCAGCCAGACCATATCGATGTCTTCGCCGATGAGGCGCCGGAGGATTTTCAGCATGTCTTCCACCGTCTCGTTCAGGTCGAGCACTCTCGGGGCGATGATCTGCTTGCGGGCAAAGGCCAGCAACTGCCGGGTAATGTCGGCGGATCGCCGGCCGGCGCTAATGATTTCCCGGAGATCATGATGGAGCGGGTCGGTCGGAGCGATCTTGGCCAAAGCCAGCTCGGCATAGCCGGTGATAACACTCAGCATATTGTTGAAATCGTGGGCCACCCCGCCGGCCAGCCGCCCCACCGATTCCATCTTCTGGGCCTGATTCAGTTGCGCCTGAAGTTTCTTTTGCTCCTCTTCGGCCCGTTTCCGTCCGGTGATATCGAGGGCAACGCCGAAGGTGCCATTGACCTCTCCTTCCCTGCAGACGATCTTTCAGAACAAAATCGCAGAGGCCGCTCTTCAGCAACTCGACGGCGATTTCCTCGCCGATACTGCCGGACACCAGGATTATCGGCTGATCAGGCAGCCTTTGCCTGATGACCTCCAGGACTCCGACAAAATCGAGTCCGGGCACATTGTAATCGGAGAGGACCACATCCCAGCCGCCTTCGTCCAAAGCAGCCCTGAGCTGGCCGGCATCTCTTACCCAGCGGACCATGGCCGGCAACTCGCTCTGGCGGATATGGCGATCGACCAAGAGAAAGTCCGCTTCGTCATCCTCGATCAGGAATACCTGAACTTCTTGCATCATTTTCATGCTCGGCAGTGTGTTGGTAGCGAGCGAGTAGAGCCCCAGCCGCGCCACCGTTTCCGTAAATTCGGCAAAATCCAAGGGTTTTTGGACAAAGCTGCTTGAAACCATTGGATAGGAAACAGGCCGTCCGGCCTTTTGCCGAGAAAAGCTTGGCGGCATTGGCAAGAGAAAATTTTTCAAGTATAAGAAAGGCTGATTCGCATTTGCATTCAAGATGGCATTTGTTTTTCGTAGGGTGCACTCCGTGCACCAACATCCTAGTCAGCCGGGGACAGAACTCAATTCTGTCCCACGGGACAATAAGGGCGGTGCACAGAGTGCACCCTGCTTTCGAGCCAACTTGAATGCTTATTGGAATAATATGCAATCCATCCGCTCCACACAGGGAATGGAGCTTTGCTTATTTTCTTGCCGTCGGCAAGACTCAGTTTGAACAAGCCTATTTCGGTTTTCGAAGGATCTAGCGATCCTGCCGCCGTCCCCGAAGGCTATAGCCGGCGTTTGTCGATCACTCGTGTCCCTTTGCCGTCAAATCGTTCCAGGGAACGCTCCTCGACCAATTTGATTTCGACGCCGATCCCAAGTTCCGAGGCCAACCGTTTCTTGATGGTTTCGACCAGGGCCCGCTGCTTTTTCATCTCATCGAAGAAGATCGATTCGACCACCTCGACCATCACCGTCAGTTTATCCTCGTTGTTCTCCCTTTCGACCACCAGCCGGTAGTGGGGTTCGGTGCCTTCGATCTCGAACAGCACCGCCTCGATCTGGGTCGGGAAGACATTGACCCCCTTGATGATCAACATATCGTCGGAACGCCCCATCACCCGGCTCATCCGGACAAAGGTTCGGCCGCAGGGACAGGGTTCCGGGAGCAGCCGGGTCAGATCCCGGGTGCGGTAACGGATAACCGGAAAGGCCTCCTTGGTGAGAGTAGTGATCACCAGCTCGCCCACCTCGCCCGGCGCCACCGGTTCCAGAGTATCTGGATTGATAATCTCGATGAAAAAATGGTCTTCGCTGATATGCAGGCCGTTGCACTCCCGGCACTCGCCGGCAACTCCCGGCCCCATGACCTCGGACAGGCCGTAGTTGTCGGTCGCCCGAATTCCCAGCCGCTCATTGATTTCCTGGCGCATCGCCTCGGACCAGGGTTCGGCGCCGAACAGGCCGTAGCGCAGCGACAGGCCGTTGGGGTTGACCCCCATGTCCATCATCACATCGGCCATCTTCAGGGCATAGGAGGGGGTGCAGACCAGGGCGGTGGTCTTGAAATCCTGCATGATCTTGATCTGCCGTTTGGTGTTGCCGGAGGATATCGGGATAACCGAGGCGCCCAGCCGTTCGGCCCCGTAATGGAGGCCGAATCCACCGGTAAAAAGGCCGTAGCCGAAGGCGATCTGAATGACATCGTCGGGAGTTACCCCGGCACCGCAGAGGATCCGCGCCACGAGGTCCGACCAGGTGATGATATCGTTGCGGCTGTAGCCGACGACGGTGGCTATCCCGGTCGTCCCGGAGGAGGAATGGACCCGAACGACATCACGGAGCGGTACGGCAAAGAGCCCGTAGGGGTAGTTGTCGCGCAGGTCCTGTTTGGTGGTGAACGGATAGTCGCGAAGTTCCTCGAGGGCGGTGAGCTGGTCCGGGCGGAGTTGCAGCTCGGCGAATTTATTTCGATAAAAGGGGACGTTGTTCGCCACCCGCCGGAGGGTGGCGCGGAGCCGTTCAAGCTGCAGTTTTTCCAGGTCGGGACGCGGCAGACACTCTTGATCCTTTTGCCAGTACATGGTTATCCATTCGGAAGCTGTTGAAGTTTGTGACCGGGCGGCGCGGATTTTCGTCGCTCTCTCCCACCCGGCGGCTACAGGCCGCAGATCTGTTCACTGGTCAGGATGGTGAAGTTGTCCCGCTGCAGGGTGTCGATCGCCTCCCCCATCTTTTCAAAACGGAAGATCAGCACCGCGTTCTCCCCGGTTTTGTTGACGAAGGCGTACATGTACTCGACATTGATCCCGGCATTCTTGATGCTCTTCAATACCTTGGCGAGCCCCCCGGTCTTATCCTCGATCTCGACCGCCAGGACCTGGGTCTTGCCGACGGTAAAGCCGTTTTCCCGCAGCACCGTTTTGGCCTTCTCGACCTTGTCGACAATCAGCCGGAGAATCCCGAAGTCGGCGGTATCGGCCACCGACAGGGCGCGGATGTTGATCTCATTTTCAGCCAGGATGGCGGTGATCTCGGCCAGTCGTCCCGATTTGTTTTCCAAGAATACGGCAATTTGTTCCACCAGCATGATAGCCTCCCCTGCTCAGATTTTACGCTTGTCGATAACCCGCTGCGCTTTGCCTTCACTGCGTTGAATGGTCCTCGGTTCCACCAGTTTCACCCGGCAGGTCACCCCGAGCAGATCTTTGATCTCCTTCTGGATATACCGGCTCAGCTTTTCGAGGACCCGAATTTCGTCGGAGAACACTCCCTCGCTGACCTCCACCTGGACTTCCATGGTGTCGAGATTGCCTTCCCGTTCGACGACAATGAGATAGTGGGGTTCGACCCCTTCAACCCCGACCAGGACATGTTCGACCTGAGAGGGAAAGACGTTGACTCCACGGATGATCAGCATATCGTCGGTCCGGCCGGTCACCTTTTCCATGCGCACCAGGGT
Organism: Desulfobulbales bacterium; assembly: GCA_038224105.1. Taxonomy (GTDB): domain Bacteria; phylum Desulfobacterota; class Desulfobulbia; order Desulfobulbales; family Desulfocapsaceae; genus Desulforhopalus_A. Next base: position 10,938 of record JBBRGP010000058.1, read on the forward strand.
CCGGCCGCAGCTGCAGGGTTCGTAGAAGAGCCTGGAAATATCCTTGGTCCGGTAGCGGATGATCGGAAAGGCCTCCTTGGTCAGGGTGGTGAAGACCAGTTCCCCCTTTTCTCCGGGCGGCAGGACCCGGCCGGTATCCGGATCGATGATCTCCGGCAGGAAATGATCCTCAAAGATATGCATGCCGCGGTCGGTTAGGAGACACTCCTGAGCGACCCCCGGTCCCATCACCTCGGAAAGTCCGTAGATATCGGTGGCTTTGAGATTCAGCTTGCGCTCGACCTCCTCGCGCATGTTTTCGCTCCACGGCTCGGCCCCGAAGATC
>JBBRGP010000059.1:0-11250 GCA_038224105.1 Desulfobulbales bacterium
ACATCTGGCGATGAAGGCCAGATGGCAGGTCAGGAAGATGCGCGAAATTTGCAGCCGGACCATCATGTTCTTCGACGAACCCGGCCTTGCCGGTCTTGGCTCTTCGGCCTTTATAACCATCACCCATGACGATATCGTCGCCTGTCTGACCGAGGTCTTTGATGCGGTGCGTGCCGAGAACGGCCTGACCGGCGTCCATGTCTGCGCCAATACCGAATGGCCGGTGGTGTTTGAATCCGGCGTCGATATCGTCAGCTTCGATGCCTATTCCTTTTTCGACAAACTGATTCTCTACCCCGACCACCTGGTGCGGTTCTTTGCCGCAGGCGGGATTCTCGCCAGCGGCATTGTGCCGACGACGCCGGAGTTGATCGATGCCGAGACCACCGACTCCCTTGTCGCCAAATGGCTCGGGCAGACCGAGCAGTTGCAGGCACTTGGCATCGACCGGACGCAGGTTTACGCCCAGACGCTGATCACCCCGAGCTGCGGGACCGGCGCCGTTTCGATGGCGCAGGCCGAGAGGGTGCTCCATCTTACCCAAGCGGTTGCCGAAAAAATCCGGAGCTCTTGTTCATGATGCGCCGGTCCTGTTAAGATCGGCCGACTGGCCGCCACCGATGAGCTCGATCTTGGCGGCAAGACTCATTTGTTTTATCTGATGCTCCCGCTGCGCGGCCGTTGCCCGGGAAGGTGCGGCTTCACTGTAGACCAGGGTCACCGGCCGACGGGGCCGGGTATATTTCGCCCCGCCTCCGGCCGAATTGTGTTCGGCAATACGTCTTGTAAGGTCGGTGGTGATACCGGTATAATAGGAACGGCCCCGGCAACGGACGATATAGACAATCCAGGGCGGGTGCGGGGTAGGCTGCGGTGCGTTGTTCTCCATAGGGGGGCGGTCGCTGCAAATTTTGATGGGGATCGCGATACCGGCGGAATGGCCGGCCTCGACCAGCTTGCCAAAACCAGTCGCGGATGGTAAGCAGGCCGGTTCGAACACCAGATCATGAAAAAATAACTCTTCAGGGTATATGCCATATGAGCCCGCAGGACGGTAGTGGAAAATTTGAAAAACAGGCGATCACCGAACATTTGCGGGAACTGCGTTCGTGCCTGATTGTATCACTGGTTGCCGTAATAATCGGGTTTTGCCTTTCGTATTCCGTTATCCAGCCCATCGGAACCTGGTTTTTTAAACCGCTCACTGAGGTCCTGCCGGAAGGGGCATCCCTGATCTTCACCTCCTACCAGGAAGGGTTTTTTTTTATCTAAAGCTCGCCCTGGTCTGCGGTCTGCTGGTCGCCAGCCCGGTGATTTTTTCACAGATCTGGAGATTCGTCGCTCCCGGCCTCTACGGCCATGAAAAAAGGGTGTTGATACCGTTCACCCTCCTCTCTACCTGCTGTTTTCTCGGCGGCGCGGCCTTCGGCTATTTCGTCGTCTTCCCGCCCGCCTTCAAATTCCTGGTTGGGTACAGTAATGAGTTTCTGACCTCGATGCCGGCGGTGGGCGAATATTTCAGCCTGGCCACCCAACTGCTGCTGGCCTTTGGGGTGATCTTCGAAATGCCCATTTTCATGGTCTTTATCGCCAAGACCGGGCTGATCGACGTCGCTTTTCTCAACCGCAACCGCAAATACGCCATTCTCATCAACTTCGTCGTCGCCGCCATTCTCACCCCGACGCCGGACGTCGTCAACCAGATGATGATGGGGATACCCCTCATGGTGCTGTACGAAATCAGCGTCGTCGCCGTCTGGATTTTTGCCAAGAAAGGTTTCGAAGGCTTCGGCAAAAACCTGCCGGACAGTGAAAAGATCTCGGAATAAAAGAATTTCCTGCCTGGATTTCTGGTTGGGCATGGTTTATAAATCAAGAGGAGAAAAAAATAGCCTTTCGCCAGATGCTCTTGCTTGCGACTGTTCGTCAAGTTCGAGAAATTCGGAAAAAAATACATGTGGAGGTGTTTCATGGGATTAAGCGCGGAATACGAGAAATTGCTTCAAATTGGCAGACCCCCCAATATTACAAAACGTTTTCCCCACTCTAGAGCCCTGCTGGTCAGCGGCAAGGTTATCGACCGGGCCCTGATGGCCAAGGGCGGAGCCATGACCATCGCCGCCAATGGCCGCAACAGTTTTATCATCCGCGGCGCCCTTCAGGCGGCAGAGCGCGCCAATGCCGCCCTGATCATCGAGATTGCCCGGTCGGAATGCAACTATTGCCCGGTCAACTTCTATAACATTGCTCTGCATGTCGACGCCATTTGCAATGAATTGGGGATTACCGTGCCGGTGGCGATCCATGCCGATCACTACGGCATCAAAAGCGAGACCGACCTGCCGCTTGCCAAGATGGAAATCCCGGCCATGTTCGACGCCGGCATTACCTCGATCGCCGTCGATGCCTCTCATATGCAAGACGATTTGAACCTGCTGGCCAATATCGAATTGAATACGTTCATTCCCGGATGGGCGGGCCTTGAGACGGAGGTCGGCGAAATCAAAGGCGATCAGGGTCTGTCAACGGTCGATGATGCCTCGTTTCTGATTAAGGGTCTGAACGCCAATGGCATCTTTCCCGACTGGATCGCCCTAAACAACGGCACCACCCACGGTCTTGAGGCGAGCGGCCAGGGGATTCAGGTCGAACTCACCGCCGCCATTCACCAGGCCCTGCAGCCCTACGGAATTTCCGGCGCACAGCATGGAACTTCCGGGAACAATTCCGATAAACTGCGGGCCATAGCCGCTGGGACCAACACCACCAAAGCCAATGTCGCCACCGCCCTGCAGATGGTCTCCTGGGGGGTAGAGGTCAACGATTACGGCAATGCCATCCTCGACAACGGCAATTTCATCAAGGTCAAAGGACAGGGGATGAGCGAGGAGATGTGGCAGCGCTTGACCACCTATGCCGCCAAGAACGGCTGGAAAGGGGGCAATTATAAAAATCTCAACCTGCCCTTCGAGAGCCTCCTGCTTTCTCAGGCCAGGGAGGTGCGGGAGCGGATGAGCAAAGGCGTCGAGGACTTTGTCTACACCATCCTCACCAAGGTTTTCAATGCCGAAGGAACAGCCGCGTTGGCCAAGGAGGCTCTCCTCCGGGCCGGCTCGTACGATCTGGGTCCCAAGGGCAGACGGCTTGAGGATCCGACCCAGTGGACCAGGGAGAAGATCATTGCCAGGGCCAAAACTCTCGCCCCGGATAAAGGGCCGCAGGGCAATTTTGACGATTGACGGAAGCGGCAGGGATACCCTGCCGGCAGCCTCCACGACCGGATGTTTAACCCACACCTCCAAGATCATGAAGAAAATTTTGATTACCGGCGCGGCCGGCTTTATCGGGGCGCATTTGTCGCAAAAACTGATCGCCGGCGGCGCCGAGGTTGTCGGCCTCGACAATCTCAACCCATATTACGATCCGCGGTTGAAGAGGGATCGGATGGCTGCCCTGGCGGCGGGACCATCGTTTCATCACGTGGCTCTTGACCTCGCCGACCGAGACGGTGTCGCGGCCCTTTTTCAACAGCACCGTTTCGATGCCGTGGTAAACCTGGCCGCCCAGGCCGGGGTTCGCTACTCGCTGGTCAATCCCCATTCGTACGTCGATACCAACCTGGTCGGCTTCGTCAATATTCTCGAAGGGTGTCGGCATTCGGAGGTGAAACACCTGGTTTATGCCTCCTCGAGTTCCGTTTACGGGGCGAATACCCGGATGCCGTTTTCCGTACACGACAACGTCGATCATCCGGTCTCCCTGTATGCCGCCTCCAAAAAGGCCAATGAACTGATGGCCCACACCTACAGTCATCTGTTCAATCTGCCCACCACCGGACTGCGGTTTTTTACCGTCTACGGGCCGTGGGGACGACCGGATATGGCGCTGTTTCTGTTTACCAAGGCGATTCTTGAAGACCGCCCCATCGACGTCTTCAATAATGGCAATATGGAACGGGATTTTACGTACATCGATGATATCGTCGAGGGTGTCTGCCGGGTGATTGAGCAGGTCCCGGAAGGAAACCGCCAGTGGCGGCACGACAGTCCCGATCCGGCCAGCTCCTACTGCCCGTACCGGATCTACAATATCGGCAACAACAACAAGGAAAAGTTGTTGCGGTATATCGAAGTCCTTGAGGCGTGTCTCGGTAAAAAGGCGGAGAAGCGATTCCTGCCGATGCAGCCGGGCGATGTCCCGGCCACCTATGCCGATGTCGAGGATCTGGTGCGGGATTTCCATTACAAACCGGGGACGACCCTGGAGTACGGGATCAGCCGGTTCGTCCATTGGTACAAAAACTACTTCAATGTCTGATCGCCGGTGGCCGGCCGATGTCAACGGCGCCGGCCCCGCGGCTTGCCATAGGAGGGGAGGCTATTCCCCTCGCCCCGTCAGTTTGATCGCCGCACGAATGATCGCCGGGGTATCGATGTGGCTGTTTTTCCACAGCGTTGTCTGCGGGCCATGCTCGACAAAATTATCTGGATGGCCGAGCATGCAGGTCTGCACCGAATAAAGGCCGCGCCGGCTGAACATTTCGAGGATCGCACTGCCGAAACCGCCCTGCCGGGTACCGTCCTCGACGGTGACGACTCTGGTGGTGTGGCGGGCCCAGTGACAGATAAGTTCGGCGTCCAGGGGTTTAATGAACCGGGGATTGATTACCGCCGCCTCGATGCCGACCTTGTTCAGACCGTCCGCCGCTTCCAGGGCCGGATGGACGCGATTGCCGACCGGCAGCAGCAGGACGTCTTTTCCTGAACGTAGCAATTCCCCTTTGCCGATCTCCAGTTTGCGAAGGCTGTCCGTCAAGGCCACCTCATAACCGGCGCCGCGCGGGTAACGGACGGCGGCAGGGCCGTTATGGTAAACGGCGGTATAGAGCATATGCCGGAGTTCCTGCTCATCCATGGGGGCCATGATCACCATATTGGGAATGAAGCGGAGAAAGGCAAGATCGAAGACCCCGTGGTGGGTGGGGCCGTCGTCGCCGACCACACCGGCCCGGTCGATGGCCAGGGTGACCGGCAGGTTGGGGATACAGACGTCGTGGATGATCTGGTCGAGGGCACGCTGGAAGAAGGTGGAATAAATGGCCACCACCGGCCGCATCCCTTCCACCGCCAGCCCCGCGGCAAAAGTCAGTGCATGCTGTTCGGCGATTCCGACGTCGAAAAAACGCTCGGGAAATTTTTTGGCAAAGGTGGTGAGACCGGTGCCCGAGACCATGGCCGCCGAAATGGCAATGATTGTGTCATCCTTTGCCGCCATCTCGGTCAGGGTGTCCCCGAACACCTGGGTGTAGGTGGCGCCCCCTCCCTTGGCGGCATGAGGGGTGCCGCTGATGATATCGAAGGGGCCGATACCGTGGAAGATATCCGGATTTTTTTCGGCCGGTGCATATCCTTTGCCTTTTTTGGTGAGGACATGAATGAGCATCGGCCCCTGCGAGTTGTCCCGAACCGTCTCCAGGGTTTCCACCAGGTCCTCGAGACTGTGACCGTCGATCGGGCCGATATAATTGAATTTAAACGCCTCAAACAGCATCCCTGGAGTGAAAAAGCTCTTGAAGCTTTCTTCGCTTTTGCGGAGGATGTTGAGGATATTCTCCCCGACATCGGAGATCTGCAGCTTCTCGACGAGATGGGCCTTGACCCGGCTCATCGTCCGGCCGGTGAGTTTACGGCTGAGAAAGCTGGAAAGGGCACCGACGTTCGGGGAGATCGACATTTCATTGTCGTTGAGGATGACAATGAGGTCCTTGTCAAGATGGCCGGCATGGTTGAGGGCCTCAAAGGCTAAACCGGCGGTCATCGAGCCGTCGCCGATCACCGCGATCGCCCGGTGGGCCTCGCCTTTCAGGTCATTTGCCAGGGTCATGCCGAGGGCCGCCGAAATCGAGGTCGAGCTGTGCCCGGTTTCAAAGGCATCATAACCGCTTTCTTTAAACTTGGGAAAACCGCTCAGTCCTTTGTATTGTCTCAGGGAGGCGAACTGCGCCTGCCTGCCGGTCAGAATCTTATGGGCATAGCTTTGATGGCCGACATCCCAGATCAGCTTATCCTGGGGGGTGTCGAAGACCCGGTGCAGGGCGATGGCCAGTTCCACCACCCCGAGACTTGGCGCAAGATGACCGCCGGTACGGGATACCGTCTGGACGATGAGGTCACGAATCTCCTGGGCGAGTTCCTTCAGCTGGGGGATGGTGAGCTTGCGGATATCGGCCGGGGAAGCTATCTTCTCCAAGACGGTAGGCGACGATGGTGGCGATGGCTTTGACATAACCTCTAACTCAATTGCTCCTGGTGTAAATAAAAGAGGCCAGGTGGCGAAGCGGGTCGGCCTTTTCATCAAAATCCCGTAAGGCGGCTATGGCTCCGTCGACGGCCTCTTTAGCCTTGGCCCTGGTCTGATCGATCCCGAAAAAAGACGGGTAGGTGGCTTTGCCCCGGTTGGCGTCGGAGCCGGCGGCCTTGCCAAGCTGTGCCGTGGTTGAAGTGGCATTGAGCAGGTCATCGACGATCTGGAAGGCCAGGCCGATATTATCTCCGAAGCGGGTCAGTTTTTCGAGCTGAACGGTGGAAGCGCCGGCTCCGATGGCTCCGGTTTGCACCGCCGCGGTTATCAGCGCCCCGGTCTTACTGCGGTGGATGGTCTCCAGGGTTTGAAAGGGAAAATCGGAATTTTCACTCGCGATATCAAGAGCCTGTCCGCCAACCATACCCAGTGGGCCGCCGGCCCGGGCGATCACCTGAATGATCCTCAGCTGTTGTTCGGCGAGGAGGGAACTGGTACCGGCGCCGCTGAGCAGCTCGAAGGCAAAGGTCAGGAGGCCGTCCCCGGCGAGAATGGCCCCGGCTTCGCCAAAGAGGGTGTGGTTGGTCGGCCGGCCCCGCCGGAGCTCGTCGTTATCCATGGCCGGCAGGTCGTCGTGAATAAGGGACTAGGTGTGGATGCATTCCAGGGCGCAGGCAACCGGCAGCAAATTATTCGCTGTTTCGAGACGGTTGTCAATGGCCTCGCCGGCTGCCAGACAGAGAATCGGGCGGACCCTTTTCCCTCCGACAAAGAGACTGTAGCGCATCGCCCGGATGTGGTCCGCAAAAGGGCCATCGGTCTGCGGCATAAGCGCATCCAGGCCTTTTTCAACGACCCTCTGCTTCTCACTCAGATAGATCTTGAGATCCACTTTCCGGTCCGTCAAAGGGAACAGCCTCGAGTTTGCCGTCTTTTTCCAGTAATAATTCGACCTTGGCCCGGGCTTCACTCAATTGCTCGTTGCAGTAACTTGCCAACTTGATGCCCTCATCAAACTTTTTCAGGCTGTTTTCCAGGCTCTGTTCGCCATCGGCAAGTTCTTCGGTGAGCTGTTCAAGCCGGGCAAGGGCTGCTTCAAAGGTTTTTTTCGCCATATTCAACAAGGGTTGGCAGAGTAAATGGGGATTGCTTGACTTCGTCTTTCCGGCTAAAACTATGGCCGGATAAAAAGCGCCAATCTTCCTCTAACACCCCTCACGGGGGTATAAGTACCTTCACGAAATTCATTAAAAAAAATGAATTTCTAGGGTACTAAACAAATCATAAATGCCGGAAAAAAGCACCGTATATATTCCTTCGGAGACCACAAGTCGAGTGGAAAAATCGAGTGGTTCGGTGCCACACGGCCCATTCCGGGCGGCAGCCTGCGCTTTTTTGGACATTTTCCGCAGCTTTGCTCGGCAGATGTTTTTCTTTCATGGGTAGCCTGATTATCCGGACCGACCGCGAGGAAAGATGACTACGACAATAGAACTTTTTATCAGATGGTTGGCAACGGAAAAGGGCTACTCAGACCATACGGTCAGCGGCTATCGCCGCGATCTTATCGAGTTTTCGACGTTTGTTGGGGAAAAAAACGGCCTCGAGGGCATCACCGCCGGCCATATCCGCTCGTTTGTCGTCAGTCTGCACGGGCGCAACAGCAGCGGCTCGGTGGCGAGAAAACTCTCGGCCCTCAGAACCTTTTTCCGCTTCGCCGTCCGCCGGGGGAGAATCAAAAGTGATCCGCTGAGCGGCATTGTTGGCCCCAAGGTCGGCAGGTTCATCCCCGTCTTTCTGACCGTTGATGAAACCTTTGCCCTGCTTGAGGCGCCCTCCGCCGCCGATACCTATATGCACCGGGACCGGGCCATCCTTGAACTCCTTTATTCAACGGGAATGCGGGTTTCCGAGCTGGTGTCGAGAGATCTTGGCGATCTTGATTTTACCGAGGAAGTGCTTACGGTACGGGGCAAAGGCAGCAAGGAGCGGCTGGTGCCGGTCGGTAGTCCCGCCATGGAGGCGGTACGCGACTGGCTGCCCCAGCGCTCGCAGTGGATCCGGGAACGAGCCGGACGGGGCAGAGCCGTTGAGCAGGAGGCCATGTTTCTCAACGGCAGGGGAAGTCGTTTGTCAGCCCGAAGCGTCGAACGAACGGTTAAAAACTACGGCGAACGGGCAGGGATTCCCCAGATGGTCACACCTCACGCCTTACGCCATTCTTTTGCCACCCATCTTCTGGAAATGGGTGCCGATCTTCGTTCGGTGCAGGAACTGCTGGGCCACGCAAGTTTGTCCACTACCCAGCGGTACACCCATCTTACCCTGGATCACCTAGCCAATGTCTACGATAAGGCCCACCCCTTGTCGAATCCGGAGAAGCAATAAAGCTCTTAACCTTGAAAAGTACACGAATGAAAATACGATCCACGACAATTCTTGCCGTCCGTCACAAAGGTCAGGTAGCCTTGGCCGGTGACGGCCAGGTATCTTTGGGCAATACTATTATGAAGCATCAGGCCCGCAAGGTGCGGCGGCTCTATCATGATCAGGTGATCACCGGATTTGCCGGGGCGACCGCCGACGCCTTCACCCTCTATGACAAATTGGAGCAAAAACTCGAGCAGTACAGCGGCAACCTGCTCAGATCGGCGGTTGAACTCGCCAAGGACTGGCGAACCGATAAATTTTTAAGGCGTCTGGAAGCGATGATGATCGCCGTTGATAGAGATCATTCTCTCCTTCTTTCCGGCACCGGTGATGTCATCGAGGCCGATAAAGGGATCCTGGCTATAGGCTCGGGCGGTCCCTATGCCCAGGCGGCGGCGCTGGCCTTGATCGACCATAGTGATCTCGATGCCGAAGCGATCTGTCGCGCCGCCATGGACATTGCCGCCAATATCTGCGTTTTCACCAACCATTCCATCATCGTTGAAAAAATATGATTTCCAATCAATCATTTACCCCGAAAGAAACACTCGCGGAACTGGATAAATTCATCGTCGGCCAGGCCGATGCCAAACGATCCGTGGCCATAGCCCTCCGCAATCGCTGGCGCAGGCGCCAGGTACCTTCGCCGCTGCGGGAAGAAATTGCCCCCAAAAATATTATCATGATCGGTCCCACCGGCGTCGGTAAGACCGAAATCGCCCGTCGTCTCGCCACCCTGGCCCAGTCGCCGTTCATCAAGGTCGAGGCCTCCAAGTATACCGAAGTCGGTTATGTCGGTCGGGATGTTGAGTCGATGGTCCGCGATCTTGTCGATCTGGCGGTGAATATGGTTAAAGAGGAGGAAAAGAACCGGATCGAGGGCGTCGCCGTCGCCAATGCCGAGGACCGGATCCTCGATCTCCTCCTGCCGCCCGGACCGGGGGCACCAGCCGCCATGGGGCCGGATGGCGGCCAATCCTTCACCATCCGCAATCCCGATCTGCCGATGCGACAGGAGAGCGCCGGGGAAGGTTCGACCCGGGAAAAATTTCGGAAAATGCTGCGGGACGGCAAATTCGATGACCGTGAGCTCGAAGTGGCCCTGGCCGAATCGAAATCATTGCCGATGGTCGAGATCATGACCACCTCCGGCATGGAAGATATGCAGTCAAGTCTGCAGGATGCCTTCAGCAAAATCTTTCCGAGGAAGAAGAAAAATCGTAAGATGAAGGTGCCGGAGGCGATGGACGCCACCAAGAAAGAGGAGATGGAGAAACTTGTCGATATGGACAAGGTTATCAAGGAGGCCCTCCGACGAACCGAAGAGGCGGGCATCATTTTTCTCGACGAGATCGACAAGATAGCCTCCCGGGGCGGCGGCGGTACCCATGGTCCCGAGGTGTCGCGAGAGGGTGTGCAGCGCGACCTCCTGCCGATCGTCGAGGGGGCGACGGTGACCACCAAGCATGGCATGGTGAAGACCGACCATATCCTCTTCATCGCCAGCGGGGCCTTTCACATGAGCAAGCCGTCCGACCTGATCCCGGAATTGCAGGGGCGGTTTCCCGTCCGGGTCGAACTCCATTCTCTTGGCAAGGAGGAATTTATCCGCATCCTCACCGAGCCCGAAAATGCCTTGATCAAACAGTATGTGGCACTGATGCGGACCGAGGGGATCGAGCTGGTGTTTGAAGACGATGCGGTAGAGGCCATCGCCGCCATCGCCGTCGAGGTCAATGAAACCACCGAGGAGATCGGCGCCCGCCGGCTGCACACGGTGATGGAGAGGGTGCTCGACTCCCTGTCGTTCGATGCCCCGGAACTCCCGGACAGCCGATTTGTGGTGACCGCCGAGTATGTGCGAAAACAACTTTCCGATATCGTCAAGGATCAGGACCTCAGCCGCTTCATCCTTTAACGGCCATCACGGTACTCATTGCCATTGACCCCCTTTCCGAGGAGGACCCATGTTTTTGAAATTTTTTCGAAAAAAATCGGAGCAGGGGGAGGGCGACGAGCCGCACCGCGCAGGGTCGGCCCACGGCATCGATCCGGAGATGTACTACTGCCCTTCCTGCGGCGCCGAATATCGGCTTGACCTCCCCGCCTGCGTGACCTGCATGATCCCGTTGATCAAAGGCGGTGAAAAGCTGGCCCAGGTTGTCCGGGAGCAGGCGCTTCGCGCCGGTCGCCGGGAGCTGGCCCCGGACGAAAAACTGGTCAGTCTCCGCCAAGGACCGCTGCCGGACATGAAATATCTTCAGAAAATCCTGGCCAAGGACGCCATTCCCGCCCTGGTGGTCGGCGATCCCGGCGGCTGCGGCCGGGGCTGCAAGGGGCCGGAGATGTATCTGCGGATCCGGGAGGAGGATGTCGAGGCGGCCCTGGCCATCCTGGCCAAGGACTTTGTCAGGACCACCGCCCTCGACAGCGACGATCTCCGCCATGCCCATGCGGTTTTCGACCCCCTGGCGGCCGAGACCGTGTGTCCGGCCTGCGGCTGCGCCTTTTCCCCCTCCA
>JBBRGP010000060.1:0-11163 GCA_038224105.1 Desulfobulbales bacterium
GATGTCGGCACCGCCGGCATCTATATGGCCCCGTTTCTTGAGGAATGCGATCCGATTTTGGTCATCGACGTCGTCGATATCGAAGGCGAGCCGGGATCCTTCCACTTTTATACCCTAAGCGATGTCAAAGCCGGCAATTTCCAGACCCGGATGTCACCCCATCAACTGGGATTGCTGGAAATTCTTGAGGTCGCCAAGCTCCGCGACAACGCCCCGGAACATGTCGAATTCTACACGGTGATTCCCAAAACCCTCAATGATTCCATTGAGCTTTCCGAGGAGGTGGCCGGACGCAAGGTCGAAGTCGCGGAAATGATCCTGGCCCGCCTGGCCGAGCTGGGGGTACAGGTCGCCCGAAAAAATCCGCCTTCTGCCGGTTGAGATCATGCACGAAATATCACTCGTCCAGGGCCTGCTTGCCCAGTTACGAGGGCTGGCCGCGGCAAACCAGGCCTCGAAAATCCTCAAGGTCACCATGGAAATCGGACCGCTGGCCGGGGTGGTGGTCGATTCGTTCCGCTTCGGCTTCGACATCCTGGCCGCCGAGGACGACCTTGTGCGCGGAACGCTACTGATTATTGAGGTGCCCCCGGTTCGCTACACCTGTACCGGATGCGGCAAGGTCCTGGTCACCGCCGGTGAGCGACCGGAAGGCTGCCCGAGCTGCGACGAGCTCCTCCTTTTTCCCGAAGGTGGCGACGATATCATTCTCCGGCAGGTGGAGATGGAATGAGCGGTGCCCGAGTGGGTCAACAACAGATGGATTTCCCAACCGCCAATCGCCTGCTTTCATCCGGCCATCGGTACGGTTTAGCGACCGGACCTTGCCAAAAAGACGCGATTGCCAACGTCAGATTCATAAAATGAGGTAAAAATATGTGTGATACCTGCGGCTGCCCCAGCCCCTCCGACCACCATCACGACCACGGCGACGATCATCACCACGATCACGGCCAGCCAGCCCAGGGTGCTGGCCACAGCCACAGCAAGACGGTCGATGTCCATGCCAGCCTTTTTGCCGCCAACGATGCCCTGGCCCGGGCCAATCGCGACCATTTCAACGAGGTCGGCGCGGTGGCCCTCAACCTGATCAGCAGTCCCGGCTCCGGCAAGACCACCCTGCTCGAACACACCATCGAGGCGCTGAAGGGTGAATTAACCATCGGGGTCATCGAAGGCGACATTGAAACCGAGCTCGATGCCCTGCGGATCCGGGCCAAAGGCGTGCCGGTCATCCAGCTCACCACCGGCGGGGCCTGCCACCTCGACGCGGCCCTGACCCACAAGGGCTTTCATCGGCTGGAGAAGGAACCGGGCGGTGACAATATCGAACTGCTCTTCATCGAAAATGTCGGCAACCTGGTCTGCCCCTCGACCTTCGACCTTGGCGAGCATGAACGGGTGGTCCTGGTTTCCGTGCCGGAAGGTCCGGACAAACCGGCAAAATACCCCAAGGCCTTCACCAGCTCGCACACCTTTGTGGTGACCAAGACCGATCTCCTGCCCTATTTCGACTTCCCCGTTCCGGCGGCGGTCGGTGACGCCCTCCGCCTCAATCCACAGCTGCGGACCATGCACCTCTCGGCCAAAACCGGCGACGGCATGGAGACCTGGCTGAATTATCTGCGGGAACTGGTGGCCAGGCACAAGGCTGGGAAACTTAAGTGACCGGTCCGCCCTGAAAAGCCCGGAGTTTTAGCGGGGCAGAAAAAAAGCCACGGCCAGGGAGGATGCTCTCCGGTCGTGGCTTTCTCGTTTTGCCCGGTCACCTGGGCGGTGACCGCGGCATTTCCCGGCAACCGGGCTAGGCCTTGCCCTTGTTTTTCTCCGCCTGGGCCTGGACCGCGGTAATCGCCACGGTATTGACGATGTCCGGGACCAGACAGCCTCGGCTCAAATCGTTGACGGGTTTTCTGAGGCCCTGGAGAATGGGACCGACCACCACGGCACCGGCCGACCGCTGCACCGCCTTATAAGTATTGTTGCCGGTATTCAGATCGGGGAAGATGAACACCGTCGCCCGACCGGCCACCCGGCTGTCCGGCATTTTGGTCTTGGCAACCTCCATATCGACCGCCGCATCGTACTGGATCGGTCCCTCGATTTCCAGGCCGGGATAAAGGGTTTCAGCCTTTATCCTGGCTATTTCTGTGGCCTTCCTGACCTTTTCAACCTGCTCGCCCTTGCCGGAGCGGCCGGACGAATAGGAGAGCATCGCCACCAGCGGGTCAATACCGAACAGGGCCGCCGTTTTTGCCGAACTGATGGCAATCTCCGCCAGCTGGTCGGCGGTGGGGTCGGGATTGACCGCACAATCGCCATAGGCGAGAACCCGGTCATTCAGACACATCAGCATGACACTCGAGACGATCGAACATTCCGGCTTGGTCTTGATGAACTGGAAGGCCGGCCGGATGGTATCGGCGGTGGTATGCATCGCCACGGAGACCATGCCGTCGGCATGCCCTTTATAGATCATCATCGTTCCGTAAAAATTTAAGTCGGCCATGATATCCCGGGCGATGTCCCTGGTGATCCCCTTGTCGATTCGCAGTTCAAAATAGGTTTCGGCATAGTCGTCGAACAAGGGGGAGTTGCGCGGGTCGATGATCGTGGCCCTGTCGAGATGCAGCCCCAGGCTTCTAATCCGTTCGCTGATCTGGTCTTCACGGCCGAGCAGGGTGATATCGACAACCTCCCGGCGCAGGAGAATTTCGGCGGCCTTGAGGATGCGTTCGTTTTCCCCTTCCGGCAGGACGATGTGCTGCCTGTTGACCTTGGCTCGCTGGAGCAGACGCGACTCGAACATCTTCGGGGTGACCATGGTGGTTTTGGTTTCGATAATCTTATCGCTCAGTTCATCCATGTTGATGTGCTTTTCAAAAACCGCCAGGGCCTGGGTGATTTTCCTGGTGTTGTCCGGGGTGATAAAGGCATGGATATTGTCGACCCGGATCGCCGCCTGGAAGGTGTTTTCGTTCACCGCAATAATCGGCACGGTATCCGGGAAACCTTCGATAACCTTCTGGATCGAAGCCTCAGGAACCAGCCCGCCGGTGAGCATGATTCCGGAAATTTTCGGCATGGTCTTCGATTGCACCGCGGCCAGACAGGCCAGGACCACGTCGGAACGATCGCCGGGGGTAATGATCAGGGTGCCGTATTCGATGCGGGACAGCAGATTGCGGAGCTGCATGGCGGCAATGGTGAAACTGCGGACGTGACGGGTGAGATTTTTTTCCCCATAGAGGATCTCGGCATTGAGCAATCGCGCCACCTCCCCGACCGAGGGGTTGCCGAGATTTTCGTTGTTGGGGATGACGTAGACCAGCTGCTTCGTCGAGATCAGCTCCTCTCGAAGTCTGGCGCTGACGGCGGCAAGGTACGACGGATCGACGCGGTTGACAATGGTCGCCACCAGATCGCAGCCGCGATCATCGAGGGATTCGTGATAGACCTTGATTGAGCGGATCAGGTCATCGACCGCCTTCATTTTGGCGCCGGTGACCAGGATCAGCGGACAGCCCAAATTATTGCATATTTCGATGTTCACATCGAAATCAAAGGAGGCGGCGCCACCCTGCATTTCGAAACCCTCGCACAGAACGAAATCCGCCTTATCGGCCAGCGCGTTGTATTTGCTCAGTATTCCTTCATGCAATTCGGCATTCTTGCCCAACGCGATCAGCTGATTGGCCTCATTGACCGTGAAGGCGTACATCTCCTCATAGCTGGTGCAGAGATGGTACTGGCTTTTGATCAGGGCGATGGTATTATCGAGGTCGCCGGCTCCATGATCGGCATCGACAATCGGCCGGAAAAAGGCGACCTTTTTGACATTTCTGGTTAAAAGTTCCATCAGGCCAAGAATGATAGCCGATTTCCCGCTGCGCGGCTCAGTGCCGGCAACATACACATTGTTTGCCATGATCTTCTCTTAAAAATTTTTATTTACGCTCCATCAACAAGATTGGTGGTGACCTGGGCCAGGTTATACTCCTTGCCAAACCAGCCCATCCCCTTTACCTCGTGGAACAGACCGGGCTGCCCCTCACCGCGCCCTCCTTCGCGCAGGTTGAGGGCGATGCGGTGGGCCTGGTTCGGTGTCCCGAGAATATTGACATTGTAGGCGATAAGCGGGTTTCTCGCCCCGCTGGCGGTGATCCCCAGGTCGCAATAAACTCTGCCGGTCCATAATCCGGCCGCCACCTGGGATCTTTCAGACGCTCCGCCAGCCCCTCATATTCCCCGTGGCGGAGGTCGGCGAGACCGCGGCGATAGTCCTGGCGTGCCGACGCCCCATAGAGATAGAGCGGGACCTTCAGCTCTTCGACAAGCCTTTCGGCAAAGATTTTCGAGAGTTCGACACATTCGTCCATGGTCGCCCCGGCCACTGGGATGAAGGGACAGACATCGAGAGCCCCGAACCTCGGGTGCTCGCCGCTATGGCCGCGCATGTCGATCCGTTCGGCGGCCACCCGGGCGGCGGCAAGAGCGCCCTCGACAACGCTCTCGGGATCGCCGACAAAGGTAAGCTGGTCACAGTATTTGCTCCGCTCGAGTCCTTCATCACCCGCTTTGCCAATATTCTACCATCGGCAATTTGTATATACAAGTTCTTTTACCATGCGGTTTTTCGTTGCATGGAGCAGGATTTGTATATACAATTGAGACCATCCGCGATCGCCCGGGAGTTTCGGCACCACCACCCCGGGACGCGGCTGAACCTTTAACGAAAAGAGACAACCATGACTACGGAACTGCTCCTTCGCCCCGGCCGTCTGACCCTTGGACAATTACGCGGCATCGCCAAGCAAGCCGGTGCGGATCGGCCTGGTCGATGGCGCCCAGGCCGACATCCAGGCCTCGGTGCGGACGGTCAGAACTCTGATCGACCAGGGCCGGGTGATTTACGGGATCAACACCGGTTTCGGCCTGCTCGCCAGGACCATTATCCCGGACAGCGAGCTCGAGCACCTGCAGCGCTCCATCGTCCTCTCCCATGCCGCCGGGGTTGGCGCATTGATGAAGGAGCCGACGGTCCGCCTGATGATGATCCTCAAGATCAACAGCCTGGCCAGGGGCTACTCCGGCATCCGTCTCGAGGTAATCGACGCCCTGATCCGGCTGGTGAACGCCGAGGTCTATCCCTGTATTCCCCAAAAAGGCTCGGTGGGCGCCTCCGGCGATCTCGCCCCCCTCGCCCATATGAGCACCGTGCTCCTCGGCGAAGGTGAGGTTTTTTATCGGGGCAAGCGGTTGTCCGGCCGGGAAGGGCTGGAGTGCGCCGGCCTCGGCGCGGTGACTCTTGGTCCCAAGGAAGGGCTGGCCCTGTTGAACGGCACCCAGGCCTCCACCGCCTTTGCCCTTGAAGGACTATTTGCCGCCGAAGAGCTGTTCGCCGCCGCCATGGTGACCGGCGGACTCAGTGTCGAAGCGGCCCTCGGCAGCCGTCGGCCTTTCGACCCTCTTATCCACGAAGTCCGTGGCCATCGCTCGCAGATCGATGTGGCGGCGGTCTACCGGAGACTCCTGGCCCACAGCGAAATCGAAATCTCCCACAAGCACTGCGAAGCGGTCCAGGACCCCTATTCCCTGCGCTGTCAGCCCCAGGTGATGGGCGCCTGTCTCACCCAGATCCGCAACGCCGCCGAGGTCATCGTCACCGAGGCCAACGCTGTTTCCGACAACCCTTTAGTCTTTGCCAGGGAAAACGATATCATGTCAGGAGGAAATTTTCACGGCGAGCCGGTGGCCATGGCCGCCGACAACCTCACCCTGGCCATCGCCGAGATCGGGGCGCTGGCGGAGCGACGGATGGCGCTTCTGATCGACACCCATATGTCGAAGGTCGTGCCGTTTTACGACCAGGACCGCTATTTTGCCCCGGATATCCAAAAGGCCCAGCAGCTCATCCAGGCGGGCACCTTCAACTCCCTGGTCGGCCCCGGGCTGCTGCCGAGTTTCGCGGAATAAGGTCATGCGTGCGATCGTCCAGAAAGCCGGCAACCGGCCGCTTTTTCAGCAGGTGAAGGACTATATCCTGACGCGCATCGATAGCGGGACTCTCCGGCCGGGCATGCGGATTGAATCGGAGGCGGAACTGGTCACCGCCCTCGGGCTGTCGCGAATGACCATCAACCGGGCCCTGCGCGAACTGGCCGACGAAGGCCGCCTCCACCGCCGGCAAGGCCGGGGATCCTTTGTTGCCGCCCCGAAACCGTGTGCCGCCCTGCTCGAGATCCGCTCTATTGCCGAGGAGATTCGCGTTCGCGGCGGAACCTACTCGTGCCATGTCCACCTCCTCCAGGAAGAAAAAGCCAGTCCGTCCCTGGCCGGCGTCATGGACATCGAGCCCTATGCCCCGGTGTTCCACGCCCTTATCGTCCATCAGGAAAACGGTGTGCCGATCCAGCTCGCCTGCCGATACATCCTGCCGGCGATCGCCCCGGATCTCCTCGCTCAGGATTTCACCCGGATTACCGTCAGCGACTATCTGCTCAGCATCGCCCCGGTGACCGCCATCGAACATGTGGTGGAGGCCCTGATCCCCGAGCCCTGGATCCGCAACCTTCTCCGGATCAACGCTGCCGAACCCTGCCTCGCCCTCCACCGCAAGACCTGGGTCGGCTCGCGGATCGCCACCACCAGCACCTTCTACTCCCCCGGATCCCGCTATAGCCTGGGCGGCAGATTCACCCAGGTATCGCCCGGCGGGATCGGTATTGGATAACCGGCAAAGATAACGGGCCAGATAGGCAAACGACAGGACCAGCCGGGGAGTATTGATGAACGGCCGGGCCAGGAGAAACCCGCTCAGGGCGACAGCGGCCGCCTGTCCATACCTTGGTTTGAAGAGGCGCTTCTTAATCATGATGTAGGGTCGGTGCCGGAGGAGCGTATCACCACATGGTCGGGAAAAACCTGGAGCGAGGCAGCGGGGCGCTGAAATAACTGGCAACCTTGAGCTGGTAGATCTTTGCCGTCCCCTTCTGTTCGCCGGTATCGATACTCAGAAAATTGCTGGAGCTCGAGTTCAGCGTTATTTTGACCGAAGATCGCTGCCGGGTCATCGGCACTGGCGGCGCGGCCGCCTCCTCGCGAAATCTCAGTGAGTTGTGTATTGGAATCCTGACCATACAACCCATGACAGGCCCGATCACGGACGTGAAGAGACCAGAAAAATCTGGGTCACCACGCTGAAAATGCCGGTAATCTCGCTGTCGGTCCAGGCCTCCCCCTGGTGGTAGGAATTGAGGATGAGAATGTGCGGATGGTCCTGGCCGGTCCGGGCATATTCCGCCGGGGGCAGCAGCAAGAGAATCAGGACAAGCAGCCAGCGCCGCAGCCTTCGAGGGCGGAAAGCCGTTTTCATCCTGACGGAGGCGGTCTCACCGTTGTTCATCGAGTACCCTCCTGATCAGGGCGGCAATATCTTTCGTCGACAGGGGCTTCAGGGCAACGCCCTTGATTCCCGAGGTTTCGACCCTACCTTCGGAAATAAGATTGCTATAGCCGGTGCAGAGAATAATCGGGAGATTCGGGCGGATAAGCAGCATATGCCTCGCCATGTCGATGCCGGTCATACCCGGCATGGTTTGATCGGTAATGACCAGATCAAACTCCTCTGGTTGCTTTTTGAAAACGGCAAGCGTCTCGAAACTGTTTGTGCTGGTGGTTACCCGATACCCGAGCTTTTCGAGAATTTGCCTGCCAACCTCCACCAGCATTTCCTCATCATCAACAAGGAGAATCCGTTCATGCCCGCATTGCATCGGTTCTTCCGGGGTGTTCGAGGCATGGTCCGGGTTGCCGATGACCGGCAGGAACACATGAAAAACCGAGCCGTGGCCGAGCTGACTGTGACAGGTAATAAAGCCATCATAACTCTTCACTATGCCATGGACAATAGCGAGACCCATGCCGCTGCCCTTGCCGGTTTCTTTGGTGGTAAAATACGGATTGAAAATTTTATCCTTGATCTCCGGGGGGATCCCTGAGCCGGTGTCGCCGACCGACAGCTGCACGAATTGTCCAGGGCGGGCAAACGGGGCGAAGGCCAGATCTTCCCGGGACAAGGTTTTCTGTTTCAGGGAAACATTGAGGGTGCCGCCGGTCTTTTCCATGGCATGAGAGGCATTGGTGCACAGGTTGACCAGAATTTGATGGATCTGCGTCGGATCGGCCAGGATCAGCCCTGCCTCCGGATCGATATCCTCCTGATTGAAAGCTATGGTTGATGGCAGGGTGGCGCGAAGCATTTTCAATGCTTCCTTGATGATTATCGCAGGATGTAAGGGAATATGTTCGGTTTCCGCCTGCCGGCTGAAGGCGAGGATCTGTTTGACAAGATGCTTGGCTCTCCGCCCCGCCTTGACAACCTGATCAATATCTCCTCTGATCCTCGAGCCGGCGGGGCTGTCATCCTGGGCCATTTCGGCATAGCCGATGATTGCCCCGAGAATATTGTTGAAGTCATGGGCAATGCCTCCGGCAAGGGTGCCGATGGCCTCCATTTTCTGAGCATGCAGGAGCTGTGAGTGAAGGTTCTTCCGCTCTTCTTCGCCCCGTTTTCTTTCAGTGATGTCGCGAATACTCTCGATTGCTCCGATAATATTGCCGGCCTGATCGTGCAGCGGGCCTGCTTTGGCAAAGATCCATGCACCCTGGTTTTTGTTCAGGGCCTTGCAGAACACCTCGGTGGCAAGGGTGGACCCTTCACGACTGATGTTCGGATAAAGGTGTGCAGCATCTTGTTGTTCTTCGAAGATCAAATTCATCAGCATCGGCCGTTGTTCACCGTAAAACGGGACGGAGCAGGCCTGGTCATCCCTGCCGATCATTTCCAAAGCGGCGATGCCGGTCATTTTTTCAATGGCTTTATTCCAGATGAACACCCGTCGCTGGACATCTACAGCCAGTGTCGCGTCCGGAAGAAAATTTATGATATCAGTTTGTTGCTGTAAAGATTGGTGGAGAGAATCATTGGCCCGGCGGCGCTCCAGCGTCTCCGTCAGCAGGGCGGTTTCGGATCGCCTCAGTTTCCGGTTCAGGTGCCTTGAATGGAGCAACAGGCCGGTCATGACAACAAGGGTCGTCATGACCGAAAAAACCTGCCAGCGATATTCACTGAAAAGGATAGTGATGGTTATCTTTCCGTAATCCTTGTAGATACCCACCCGCAGCTCGCGCATGCAGGTCTCGACCGCAGCGTAGTCGAAGGGCACTGTCCAGCCGGCGATGCCGGCAGCTTTGGCGGCCGCACTGTGCCTCGGCATACCCAGAAGGAGGACAGCCACTTTTTCGGCCAGTGGTTCAGGGGTATGTTTCAGCCGGGCAAAGGGCCATTCCGGATAAAGCCGCGTGCTGAGGGCATAGGGGAATCCGGGGTTCGGCTGTTCGTTGAGTATTTTCAAGGTTCCCGGGGGGATCTTGCCTTCGGCGAGCATTTGTTCGAGAATCGGTGTGGCAACCGTTCCGACGTCGGCCTTGCCGTCCCGCACGGCGAAAACGACATCGTCATGGGTGCCGACAAAGGTCAGCGCCGCAAAATCATCAGGGGAATCAATGCCAAGGCTGTGTAATTCTCGCCTGGCCACCATCCAGCCGCCGAAGGAGGTCTCGTCGACCGCGGCCACGGACCTGCCCTTGAGATCTTTGAGGGAATTGATGTTTCGGCGGTCGGTGAGGCAGAAGATGATGCCGCCGAACAGAGGGGTGTCGCCATGCGGGGTCAATCGTTTCAGCGTCGCCATACGGCTGACGCCGTAAAGATTCTGAAGCTCGACATAAACATAAGGGTTGGCGATGATAAAATCCACCCTGGCATCGTTTACCGCCGTCGCAATCTCCTGGAAACTCAGGGGGAGGATTGTGAAAGAGGTGCCGGGGATACCTTCGGAGAGATATTGGGCGGTTGCCGACCACTCCTGCAGGCAGGCCTCAGACCCTCGTCGGGCCAGGACGCCGATCTTGACGGTCGCCGTCTCATCGGTTGCCGCAGCAAGGTGGGCGAAAAACACCACCTGGAAGAGAATAAAGAGGAGAATGATCCTGTCTATGGGGAGGATTGTCCCCCGTGAAGTCCAGTTGTGAAGCCTCGGAACTGCATTGGCTGGATCTGCCTTGTTACGTATCATAAGCCCAGAGTTGTCTGCGGAATGAGGCGGTGAACTGTTCATTGTCAATCATATGCGTAAAAAATAAAATTTAAAAGACATCGGTGTCACAAAGAGCATTGCCCGGCGCATGCATGCATTTTTCTGCAGGCTTGATGGGAGTTCGTCGGAAAATAAAAATTTGAATTCCAGAGTTCATCGGAGTACCATTCACAGGTGAGAACAAGAGTGAAAATGTGTTGATGATCCTTTTTATCTGGCTTTTTTCGGTTTTGTCATCCTTGATCCTTTCGCTGTGAGCCTTTATGAGCCTTTATAAAACACGAAAGCCGATAACTGTTTCAGCATCCAGGATTCTCGCTGTCGATGATGAGCGGCCCATATGCGATATGGTGGCGATCTGGTTGAACAGAGAAGGCTTTGCTTGCGACAAAGCCTATGGTGTTGACGAGGCCGTTGCCTTAATGCGGCAAAACCATTACGATTTGGCCGTCTCGGATATCACCATGCCCGGAAAATCAGGGATTGAATTTTTAAGTATCGTCCGGGAGAATTTCCCGACCACGGCGGTGATAATGGCAACGGCTGTGGATAATCGCGAAACGGCTCTGCTGACCTTGGAGAAAGGCGCATTCGGCTATTCCATCAAACCCTTTGAAAGAAATGAATTCATCATCAACATCATTAATGCCCTGGAGCGCCGCCGGATAATTTTAGACCATGAAAATTACGAGAGGCACCTCGAACAGGAGGTTCGGGATCGGACCGAGGATATCCGCAACAGAGAGGAACAGATAGCCCTGCATCTCATCTCGGCTTCCGGGTATCGCGATGAGGAGACCGGGCAGCACATTAAGCGGATCGGTCTTTACGGGGCGATACTTGCCAAAAAAATCGGCTGGAGCCAGGAGATGATCGACTATATGCGCGTTGCCGGCCCGATGCACGATGTCGGTAAAATCGGTATTCCTGATGAAATCTTGCGAAAACCGGGAAAACTCGCCCCAGAAGAATTCGAAATCATTAAACAACACCCGCAGATAGG
>JBBRGP010000061.1:0-11106 GCA_038224105.1 Desulfobulbales bacterium
TCTTCTACAGGCAGGGGGTGCCGACGCCGGGGGCGTCGAGGGGGTCCATGACATCAAGATCGAGACTGACGTGGATCCTGTCGAGATGTTTGAGGCCCTGGAGGATGCGGGTGAGGACGGCGCGAATGCCGAACTCGTCGACATCGCGCATGGTGCATGGTGAAGATGGCCGTGCCGGCGATCGTGTCTGAGTATTTCATAGAGGGCGTCGTAGGAGTAGGAAAACGGGGTCTCCCGTGTTCCCCGGGAGCGGAAGGCAAACTTGTCGGCATTGGCGGAGCCCTGGCGGAAGCCCTTCTCATGGACGAGGATGCCCTCTTCGCCGTTCTCGGTCCTGCCGGTCACCACCATATCGCCCTTTTTCAGGCGGCGGGCTTCAACCACCTCGATGCCTCCGTCTCTTACGACAAAGACCGCGTCCCTCCGGCTCTCCGGGGCAAGGACCCAGCCAGAACCCTCGATTTTGATATATTCCGGGTGGTTGGATGTGGCATGGTAGTTGTTCGGGGCGATGCCGTTTTGTGGCGCCGGTTCCAGGGTGGCGGCTGGACTGTTGATCAAAAGGGGCTGCTGAAAGTCCGGCGGGGTGTAGCTGAAGTTCAGGTTCATGGCTGACCTCGAGGTCGTCGATTCATGCGGCTTTTATCCCTGCGGCGGGTGAGGTTTCGGGGATTGCATACAATCTGCGTCAGCGGTCATTATAGGGGAGCGGCGGTGAAAAAGCAACTTTCGTTCCTCCTCCGGCCGGGTGCTGCCCTCGACCCTGAAGGAAAATCCTTATACAATTTAATACATTGAAATTTCAGACTGTTTTAGTACCTTAGGCGGAATATTCCGCGCTTTTTCCGTAACACACGTCTTCCCCTCTTTCTCGGGGCCGGCATTCATCGGGCCTGTTTATGTTTCGATCCGCATATTTAACGACCGGACTGGCGATCAAAATCTTCTCCCGTCTCTCGAAAGCCGACATCTACATGCACGGCCAGGAGAATATCCCGACCGGACCGATCATCTTTGTCATGAACCACTTTACCCGGTTCGAAACCCTGCTGCTCCCTTCCTGCATCTACAATCTGACTCGTAAGCCGGTACTGTCGCTGGCCGACGCGGCGTTGTTCAAAGGCGGACTGGAAAAGTTTTTCGATATGATCGGGGTGGTCTCCACCGAGGACCCGCAGCGTGACGAACTGATCGTCAAAAGCCTGCTCACCGGCGCGTCCGACTGGATCATCTTCCCCGAGGGCAGTATGGTGAAAACCAAAAAGATCATGGAGGGCGGCCGGTTCATGGTTGCCGATCCCGCCGGCATGCACGAGCCCCATACCGGCGCCGCCGCCCTGGCCCTGCGCGCCGAGCTGTATCGCAGCCACCTGCTGAACTCCGCTCGAATCGCGCCCGAACGGCTGCCGAGGATGCTCGACGCCCTCGGTATCGAGTCGATCGATAAGATCCAGACGCGGGCGACGACCATCGTGCCGGTCAACCTCACCTACTATCCGATCCGGGCCGCCGAAAATATCGCGGTCAACCTCGCCTCAAAACTGGTCAAGGATATCTCGGCGAGGGTGGTCGAGGAGATCATGACGGAAGGGACCATGCTGCTCTCCGGGGTCGACCTCGATATCCGGTTCGGCAAGCCCCTGCCGATGACCGATTATCTTGACCAAGAGTGGCTGACAATGGACATGGCGCGGGACGGGATCACCGGCTTCTCCGTCTCCGACGGGCTGAAAAGCAGGATGCGCGATACTGCTTACCGGGTGATGCAGCAGTACATGCACGATATTTATGCGATGACCACGATCAACCATGAACACCTCTTCGCCTCATTTCTCCAGATGTATCCGTTCCACCGGATCGCCGAGAAGGATTTTAAGCGGCGGATCTATTATGCCGCCTCCCTGGTCACCGGCAAGGAGGAAGGCCGGGACATCTTCTATGTCCATAAATCCCTGCAGGAAAATCAGGCCCACCTGCTCACCGATGACCGGTATCGGAAATACGCCAACTTCCTGGCGCTGGCCGAGGAGAAAGGGGTTATTGCCAGGACCGGCGAGACGCTGGTCTGCGACCGTTCCCGGCTGTCCGGCCCGCTCCATATCCATAAGGGCCGCATCGTCAACCCCATCGAGGTGATGGCCAATGAAGTCGAACCCCTGCAAAAGCTCCGTTCGCTACTCCGGCGCCTGGCGTGGCTGCCTTCGCCGCTGGTGAAAATCGCCCTGGTCCGCTATCTCCTCCGCTTTGAAAAGGCCAGTTTTGCCGAGGCCTGGCAGAGAGCGGTGCGGACCGCCGCGGCCGAGAAGATGGGTGGCGGACAGTCGTTTCTCCTGCCGGCATTTCGGCGTCGGCTGGGAGTGGTGCTGGTCCACAGCTATCTTGCCAACCCGGTGGAGGTGCGGGAACTGGCCCTCTATCTGCGGCGGCGAGGCCTCTGGGTCTTTGCCCCGCGGTTGCCGGGTCATGGAACCTCGGCCGAGGATCTCACCACCAGGAAATACCGGGAATGGGTGGAGACGGTCGAGAGCGGCTATGTGCTGCTGAGCAATATCTGTGACCGGGTGGTCCTCGGCGGGATTGCCTTCGGCGGCAGCCTGGCGCTTGATCTGGCCTGCCGGGTCGGTTCCCTGGCCGGGGTCTTCGCCGTCTGCCCGCCATTTTCGCTCAAGGATTATTCGGCCCTGATCATGCCGGCGACGGATGTCTGGAACCGGCTCCTCAACAGGATGAAACGGGGAGAACGGAACACCGAGTTTCTCGAGTTCTCCGAGGGCAACGACGACACCAATTATCGGCGAAATCCCGTGGCCGGGGTCAAGGAAGTCGGCGATTTTCTGGCGTCGATCGAAAAAAGGTACAGTGCCATCACCCAGCCCGCCCTTATTTTCCAGGCGGATCGCAACCCGGTCGTCGATCCCAAGGGGTCGCAGCAGCTCTTTGCCCAAATCGCCTCGACTGCCAAGGAATACTGCCTGCTCAGTAGTGAGCGGCATATCCTGGTCAACGGCGCGGGCTCGGACAAGGTGTTTAGAAAAATCGGGGCATTTATCGATGACCTGGCAGGCAGCGGTCGCACCGGGGAGAATCGCCGATGACAAAGGGAGGAGCCGCCATAGACGAAGAAAACGACGACCGGTGGTTGTGGCCGGAATATTACCGGGCTTTCCCCGCCTTTTCGCCTGAGACGGTGCGAAGGGGCTGCCACCCTCGGAAACTCCTCCACCCCGGCGGGGCGGACAAGGCCATTGTCCTGGTGCACGGCCTGACCGACTCCCCCTTTTATATGAGCGCTATCGGGGAATACTTCCATGCGGTCCTTGGCTACGATGTCTTCCTCCCCCTCCTCCAGTGCCATGGCCTGAGAAATCCGGCGGGGATGGCCGGGGTGAGCCTTGCCGAGTGGCAAAAAAATGTCCGCTTCGCCATCGACTCGGCAACACTCGGGGCGCGGAAGGTGTCCCTCGGCGGTTTGTCGATGGGCGGCGCGCTGAGCTTTTATCTGGCCCACACCGAGGCCAAAGTCACCGGCGACCTCTATCTCTTTTCAGCCGCTCTCGGTCTGCCCGCCGGGCCCTGCGGCATCTCCGGCCGGGTCAAGGAATTCCTGCTGCGCCTGCCGTTTGTCGGAAGCATGACGCTCGGGCCACCGCTGATCGGCAGATATCCCTACCGATACGAGTGGGTGAGCCCCAACAGTGCCGCCGAACTGGCCCGGCTGATCCGGGAGATCGACGGCTTGCCGCGGCCGTACACCAAACCAGACGGCAAGGCCGGGCGGATGTTCGCCGCCTGGAGCGAATGCGACCGGGTGATCAGCCTCCGCAGATTGCGCGAGCTGCGGCAACGCACCGCCGACCACCGGTTCGTGGCGTTTGTCATTCCCAAGATCGACCGGGTCGACCACGCCGGTTTGGTCCTGAAAGATCCGATCTATGCAAAAGCGGCCGGGCCCGGCGCCAGGCCGCTGGAATCCGCCAATCCCCGCTTCGCCGAGATGGTTGCGGCCATCGCCGGCTTCGAGGCGACCGGCAATCCCTGACCCGGCGTCAACCGTTAGCGCCCGTACATCTGGCGGATCTTGTTGGCCATATGCTTTTCGACGGCACCTCTTTTCAGCTTGAGGGTCGGGGTGAGCAGTCCTTCATCGACCGTCCAGGGTTTCAGGCTGAGAGCCACATCCTTGATAAAGACAAAGCCGGGAAAGCGGCCGAGCAGCTTTTCCACCCGGGCGAGGACGGCGCTCCGCACCGCCGGCAGGGTGAGGGATTCAACATCGGCCGCGACGCCAAGCTTGGCCGCCAAATCTTCCCAGAGCGGCCGGTTGAGGACGGCCAGCAGGGTCAGATAGGGGCGACCCTCGCCGAGGACGAGATTGTGTTCGAACAGGGGGTCCATGCTGATCGCCATTTCCATATCGGTCGGGGCGACCTTTTCGCCGTTGCTGAGGACGATGATCTCCTTCAACCGGCCGATGATGCGGAGGTGCCCGTCGATAAACGTGGCCTTGTCGCCGGTATGGAGCCAGCCGTCATGGTCGATGGTCCTGGCGGTGGCCTCGGCATTGCGCCAGTACCCCTGCATGACGCAGCTGCCGCGGACCAGCAGTTCGTTGTCGTCGCCGATCCTCACCTCCTGGCCGGGCAGGGGCCTGCCGACGCCATCCGGGCGGTTATCCTCGCAGTGGTTGACACTGATCACCGGGCTGGTCTCGGTCAGGCCGTAGCCTTGGTAAATCGGCAGGCCAAGACCGATGAACAGTTGTGAGATGTCGGCGGACATTGGCGCCCCGCCGACGATGACGGCCCGCAGCCGGCCGCCGAGTTTTTCCCGGACTTTTTTGCCGACCAGCCGGTCGAGCAGGGGGTGGGCGAGGAGCGGCAGGGACCAGGGAGCGCGGCCCTGGTCGTGGAGGAAGGCCTGCCAGCCGACGGCCACTGCGCTGTTGAAGAGGGCGGCCAGCGGTTTCGGCTGGGCGGTGACCTTACTGATGATGCCGCTGTAGATCCGTTCGAATATCCGCGGCACGGCCACCAGGATCGACGGTTTGACGGTCACCAGGTCCTCGGCCAGTTCGGGGATGGAGCGGGCAAAGACCACCGTGGCCCCGGCCATCATCGGCAAGTAATAGCCGGCGGTACGTTCGAGCATATGGGAGAGCGGTAAAAAGGATAAGAAGGTGTCGTCCGGGTAGATCTCCATGCATTGCAGGCCGTTGTAGGCATTGCCGAGGATGTTACGGTGGCTGAGCATCACCCCCTTCGGCGGGCCGGTGGTCCCCGAGGTATAGACAATCGAGGCAGTCTCCCCGGGGGTCGGGGTATACGTGCCGTCATCTTCCGGCAGCGCTGACAGCCAGTCGGTGAGGCAGCGGACCTTCGTATGATCGCCCCGGGGAAGACAGGAGTCGAAGGTGACGATGGTCTGCAGCGAACTCAACCGATCGATGACCGGCGCCAGATGCTGCCAGTAATTGCTGCCCGGGCAGAGCAGCACCCTGGCTTCGGTGTGGTCGAGGATATAGGCGATGTTTTCCGGCCGGTCGTTGGCATAGAGGGGGACAACGATGAGTCCGAGCGACAGCGCCGCCTGCTCATAGGCCACCCAGGCCGGGCCGTTGGCGAGGAGCAGGGCGACCCGGTCGCCGCCGGCCAGCCCCTCCCCCTGGAGGGCCTGACGCCAGGCGCCGACGATGCGGACCATCTCCCGCCAGGCAATATCCTGCCACTGGCCGGCCGACTTGTGGTAATGGCGGTAGGCGATGCCGTCGGGATTTCGGCGGGCTCGGGCGAGGAAGAGACCGGGCAGGGAGCCGCAGGAGTCGGGGGTCAGGTAGTCGGTGCTTTTCTTCATGACGGTATCTCCTGGGCGCTTTTTTGGAGTGGTCTGGTCCGGCCGGGGCCGGAGAGTGGAAAAACGGCGTTTCACTTGCAAAATATTCGCTCTTCAAATTATCATAAGCGCTGTCTGGCCGAGGATGCAAATACTATGTGTCGATGTCCTCCGCCCCTGCCGAGATTGAATTGAGATTTTTAGGGGAGTGCGGTAGGGTATTGCCAGGGCAGAGAAAAACGGTGCCGCCCAGCGGCATCCATTGATGAGAAAAAGCAGTCGTGACAGGGTGAAAAGAGAGGAAAGCACAATGACGAAAACCATACTGATTACCGGCGCCACCTCGGGATTTGGCAAGGCCAGCGCCGAACTGTTCGGCCACCATGGCTGGAAACTGATTCTCACCGGCCGGCGGGGCGATCGTCTGGCGGAGTTGCGGGACACGCTCGGCAAGGCGAAAGTCCATACGGCGGCCTTTGATGTTCGCGATCGGCAGCACGTCCAGGAAATGGTGGCCGGGCTGCCGGCGGAGTTCCAGGATATCGACATTCTCCTCAACAGCGCCGGCCTGGCCCTGGGCCTCGGGCCCGCCCAGGAGGCACGTCTCGACGAGTGGGAAACGATGGTAGATACCAATATCAAAGGCCTGCTTTATATGACCAGGCTGATTCTTCCCGGCATGGTCGCCCGGAACCGGGGCCATATCATCAATCTCGGATCGGTGGCCGCTTCCTGGCCCTATCCGGGCGGTAATACCTACGGAGCGACCAAGGCCTTCGTTCAGCAGTTTTCCCGGAATCTGCGGGCCGATCTGCGCGGCACGGGGATCAGGGTGACCAATATCGAACCTGGCCTGGCCGAAAGCGAGTTTTCCGTGGTCCGGTTCGGCGGTGACAAGGAAAAAGCCGCCAAGGTTTACGAGGGAACCGAGCCGCTGACGCCGGTCGATATTGCCGAAATCATCTACTGGACCGCCAGTCGCCCGGCCCATGTCAATATCAACTGCGTCGAGGTGATGCCGGTCTGCCAGAGTTGGGAAGGGTTGGCGGTCAGCCGCCATCAATAATCTTCTGGTCGGCCGGGTGAAGGGCGCCGAGGGTCGTGACGCATCAACAATACTGGAGGAGAAAAGTGAAGAAACTCTGTCTGCTCTGTATAGTCGTCGTATGGTTGGCAGTACCCGGCCTGGCGGCTGTCGACAATGAAATGCTGTGGGAAAAGAAACTGCCGTTCAAAACCGCCACCATCCACTATACCATCAAGGGCATGGAAGAGGGTAAAGAGACGCTCTATATCCGTGATTACGGCAGGGAGCGGGCGACCTACCGGGAGACGGTCTTGAACGTGATGGGCATGAAGACAACCAACCGGACCATCACCCTCAAGACTCCAGACACGATCTACTCCTACGATCTCGAGAAACACCAGGGATCGAGAGGAGTCAATCCGCAGAAGTACATGAAGGAGGCATACAACAGGTTATCGGCGGCGGAACAGCAAAAGGTCCGGGAAAACGCCAAGAAAATGGGCGCTGCCTATACCGAGGGGATGGGCGGGGCGATTCACCAGAATGCCATGGAAATTCTCGGGTTCAACTGCGATAAGGTGGAAATAATGGGTGGTTCGGCGAGCTACCTGATTCACGATACGATATTACCCTGAAAACCGAGATGAAATTGATGGGCATCAACCTGACGATGGTCGCCGAGGCGGTGGATAAAGACCGGGCCGATGACAAGTTCTTCCAGCATCCGCCCGGCATCACCGCGGAAGTCAACGATCAATCGGATGAGATGGCCAAGACCATGGCCAGCCAGGCTATCGCCATGCTGAAGGATCCCGACCACATCAAAAAAGAGGGGATGATGCCGATGATGGGAGTACCCGGCGAAGATGGTCAGATGTCGCCGGAAGAAAGGGAGGAGATGCTGCAGCGGATGGAACAGATGCTGAAAGGGCGGAGGGGCAAGGGTGGCCAATAGGCCTCTTCCGCCGAGCCAAAGCTTGCAGGAAAGTGGAGGGGATTGCAGGGTTTCGGACACATCTTTTCAGGACGCGACAGGGCGGCAAGCGCAGTTGTAAAGCCGCTCTGAAACCTTTTAAAAGAGCGCTACCGGTTTCGAAAAATCTGTTGACACCACTTTCTCCCCGGTTTATATTGCCCGCCTACGCTGTTTCGGCAGAGTGGAGCGTAACAGGTTTGCGGTCTTGAATCTGTTGAATATACTTCTAATCCTCGGTAGCTCAGTCGGTAGAGCAGGTGGCTGTTAACCACCTTGTCGGCGGTTCGAGTCCGTCCCGGGGAGCCAGAATTCAGAGGCTCGATTTTCCCAAAATCGAGCCTTTTTCAATATAGTCAGGGCGTTGGCAAGAAGAGAAAGAAGGGTCAGGTCTCAACTTTTGACAAACCCCAGGGCGCTCTCCAACCGGTGAATGACTTTTCTTAATCGCGGATCAGCCTCGGCCTTTACCACCAGCCTCCGGCTCGTCTGCGATACCGCCGCGTCGCTCATTCCAAAACGACCCCCGATTTCTTTCAACTTCGCACCGCTGTACTTCTGGCAAAAATAGATGCCAATGTTCCTCGCCAGTTTTTCGCCGGCGAGATCCGCTTCGACCCTTTCGACAATTTCAGCAATTTCAGCAATTGACAGGCCGATGGACCAATTTTCTCACCGCCGCGATATTCCGTTCATCGCGATTTTCACCGAGATGTCTCGCGGATATCTCCCTGACAAATTCAGCGCTTCCCAACAGGGTCGAGGCCACCGTTGCCTGCAAGGGACTGTCGTATTCACCTTCGAGTTTCTCTTCGACGAACTCCCGATAGAGATTTTTAGCCGCCGCTCTCATGCCGCCGAAATAACCGAGAATGAGCTCCGTCTTCAGCCGCCCCGGCGCCTTGCTCTGGCCGATATAGCACCGATAGCTGGACCAGTGATAGCCTTCCGGCGTCTCGACTATTCCCGCCCTTACCGAATTCAGATGAATATAGCGGGAAAGCTCCGCCGCATAAGAATCGGCCTCGACGAGGATGGCCTTATACCTCCCCTGGAATAGATGCCCGACTCTTTTCCGTTTGATATTGAAATACGTAGTGTAGGCCCCATTCAGGTGTCTCATGATCTGCGAGAGATTGCCGGCCGGGGTTTCCATGAACATGTGGTAATGGTTGTTCATGAGGGCACCACACATGAATCACCGCCCCGTAGCGAAGGACTGCCGATTCCAGGTAACCAAGAAATTTTTCCCGATCCTTGCGGCTCTTGAAGATCGCTTTCCGCTCATTTCCCCTTGAGGTGACATGGTAGCATGCACCGGGATATTGGATTCTTAACGGTCGAGCCATGCCTTGCCTCCTCTTTAACCTGGTTGAATTAAACATCTCAAAAGAGCCTGGATATGTCAATAGTTGAGACCTGACCCCCTCTCTCCGTCAGCAAACATTCTCGAAAAACTTTGCGCAGGTAGTAACAAAAAATAACGAGGCCCATGGAGATATGTTGTTATAGTTGTTTGCGCAACGCTTGTTTATGTAGTAATGTAACTACATAAACAACAAATGAGGTGCAGCATGACAATCACAACCGTATCAAGCCGAGAATTTAATCAACATGCCAGCGAAGCTAAGAAGGCGGCAAATAGTGGCCCGGTATTCATCACTGACAGGGGCCGTCCTGCGCATGTTCTGTTGAGCATTAAAGACTATCAGCTGCTCACTGGAAGTAGTCGGAAGATTGCTGATCTGCTGGCGATGCCGGGCTTTGAGGACATTGACTTAGAAATTCCACAATTGCGTGACTTTCCTCGACCTGCGGACCTTTCATGATGTTTATCCTTGATACTAACGTGGTATCCGAGCTGAGAAAAGTTCGTCTCGGTAAGGCCCATGAAAATGTTGCAAGGTGGGCAGATAGTGTCAATACTCCTGAGTTATACCTGTCTGTAATCACTCTCCAGGAATTGGAGATAGGCGTACTCCTCGCCGAACGGCGAGACCCGCAAAAAGGTGCAGTTTTAAGAGCTTGGCTGAATAACCAGGTTTTACCGGCGTTTGCAGACCGTATCTTGCCGGTCGATACAGAGGTTGCGCAGCGAAGCGCTAAACTGCATGTGCCTGACCCCCGGCCTGTTCGAGACGTGTTTATAGCGGCCACGGCACTTGTTCACGGCATGACTGTTGTAACTCGGAACGTGGGTGATTTCGAGCCGACCGGCGTTCAGATACTCAACCCCTGGACCAAAATATCTTTCAAGGGTGACCCTACCAACTTTTCGAAAGGAAAAATAGGGGACAGACCACGTTTATAGTGGTGTCTCTGACTCTTATTGCGCATCTCACTGTCGAGAGATATCGTGAGGCGGGTGATAGCTCCTGCAGAACAATGATTTTGCTGCAGGTCTGGAGACCTGGGAGGTAAACGCTGCGATGGCGGGGGTGGTTTCGGTGGACCTGCAAATTAAACTATCAAGAATAAAGATTTGATCCCCCCACTTGTTGACCACATTGACCAACTCGGGTACAATATAATTAACTATCGAGATTAAGGGGCATGGAGGCAGGCATGATAGTAAATATTGCAGAAGCAAAAGCAAAATTATCTAGGCTGGTTGATATGGTTTACCATGGTGAAAAAGTGGTGATAGCCAGAAACAATTTTCCCTTGGTGGAACTTGTAATCCACAGACCTGAAGGCAAAAGGAAACTTGGCTTGCTGATAGGAAAACTGGACGTACCGGAAAACATTATGGAGGAAGATTTCGAAATCAATGAGATGTTTTATGGTAGCGAAGACAAGAAGTCGTGATGAAGGTTATAATTGATACGCACATATTCCTCTGGGCACTCGCAAGCCCTTCCAAAATTAGGAAAAAGAGACTCAACGTCCTGGAATCTCCAACAAATATTGTTTATGTTAGTTCTATCACTATCGCCGAAATTATGATCAAAGCCTCTATCGGTAAGCTACAGATCAATTTTAATCCTGTCGATCTTGTTGAGCAAATCGGCTTTGAGCTTCTTGATTTTTCGGGCCGTGACGCCCTGCTGCTAAAGAACTTGCCATTTCACCATCGAGACCCTTTTGATCGTATGCTCATATCTCAAAGCCTCGCTACAAAATATCCACTTATGACAGACGATGAAAAAATTAAATTATACGCATGCAAGGTCATCTAATAATTGTCGGGACAGTATATTAAACTCTGCCATTTATCCTCGACTTACTGGTGCATCGGCCCGTAAAGTAAAGGGTCAGGTCTCAACTTTCGACATTC
>JBBRGP010000062.1:0-11101 GCA_038224105.1 Desulfobulbales bacterium
CCTGTTCCAACGTGAAAACCTTGGATTCGGGGGGGGTGATTACCTGCCTCCCCGAATCCTGCTCCCCTGACCTCTATTCTCCCGGTTTTGCCTCTGTCGCCTGCCGCAGCTGGACCTTGTCGCGAATCCCCCTGGTCATCAGGATCTCCCCCTGACGATCGACAATGACCCCCTCCATACCAAGTTTTTCGAGCACGCCAAGTCCTCTCTCCGGTCCCATGACAAAAATGCCGGTGGCAAAGGCGTCGGTCAAGGTAGCGGCCGAGGCGATGACCGTGACGCTCCGGCAGAGGCTTTCCGGGTAGCCTGTCCTCGGGTTGAGGAGATGGTGATAGCGAAGCCCAGCCTGGATAAAGTACCGCTGATAATCGCCCGAGGTGGATATGCCCACCCCTTCGAGATCAACGGTGGCGAGCAGTTGGGTATCGTCATTTTCCTGGCGGGGATTCTGGATACCGACATGCCACGGCCGGCCATCGAGCTGCCGGCCAAAGACTTTGATATCGCCGGCAACCGCGACGATACCGTCGTCGATCCCGTGGTTTTTGAGGATCTCTACCGCCTTGTCGGCCGCAAAACCTTTGATGATCCCGCCCAGATCGATCTGCACCCCGGGCTGAGTGAGAAAAACAGTGGAGGCTGCACTGTCGACAACGATGTTTTTGTAGCCGACCAGGGGTAGACTTTCGGCGATACTCGCCACGGACGGAACTGTATTAGTCTTGAAATCCCAGAGCTTGACGAGCGGGCCGACGGTAACGTCAAAGCCTCCATCGGTCTGTTCCCCGGCATAGACAGCCGCCTGAATGATCTCCAGGGTGTCCGGCGAAACCCTTACCGGCCGGATTCCCGCATTATTATTGATGGTCGTCAGTTCACTGTCGGCGGCGTAGAAATTGAGCAGCCGGCCAAGACGTTCCAGTTCCTGGTATGCCGCATCCATCGCGGCCCCGGCTTTTTCCTGCGACGAGGCGAGGACGGTGATCGATACCAGGGTATACATCGAGGTGCGGTTTTCCTTAAAGAGGCGCTTGCGGTGCAGCGGCCCCGCCAGGACAATAACGAGGACCGCAAGAAGTGCCAGAACGGCCACGAAGAGACGACGTTTGGAGATGGACATAGAGGTTCTTTGAGTTTTGCAAGACGAGGGCAAGGCCTGCCACCCTGCCAGCAGTTCAGAAGAATGACGTGATATTCAGGATCGATTGGCGGTTCGTCGGAAGCGGAAGAAGCGGGACTCCCTATGCTTCATTCCCCTTCCTTCTCCCTGGCAAAGGACGCCTCAAGGTAAATCATATCCCCTTGTGTCATCGTTTTCACCTCATAATCCAAAGAGTTGAAGAGTTTAA
Source organism: Desulfobulbales bacterium (assembly GCA_038224105.1). Taxonomy (GTDB): domain Bacteria; phylum Desulfobacterota; class Desulfobulbia; order Desulfobulbales; family Desulfocapsaceae; genus Desulforhopalus_A. Next base: position 1,350 of record JBBRGP010000062.1, read on the forward strand.
CCATCCGTTTATTTTCCTTCGAGGTATAGGCCGTGAGTCCTTTGATCCCGTTTATTTTGGCCGCTTCCGCCAGTTTTCTGATAACGATCGTCGACAGGCTCCGGCCCTGCCATTCTTTAACCACCGAAAAGGCGATCTCAGCCATCTGGGTCTCCGGATTAAGATAATATTCGCCGACCGCCAGAATTCTCTCGAAGCCGGGTGGTCCCTCCACCGCGACAATGGTCAAATCCTTGATGTAGTCGATGAGAAAGGTGTTTTCGATCTGCTTGCTGACGAAACTTTTTTTCTCGTGAAAAAACCTGGACACCACATCGATTTTATCCATCTGGTAATAATGCTCCTGGATGATCCGTTCGTCGGTCACCTTCACCGGTCTGAAGACGATCCGCCGGCCGTCCAGTACCCTGGTTTCCTCGAGTCCCAGGGGGTAGATCGAATGCATTTCTTCCCGCAGGGAACGCTCGGGCCCAAGCAGGCCGAGTTCTTTCGCCTCATCAAAGAGCCAGTCGCGGAAATCGGGGTGGGCAATGCTGATCAAGGCGGTGGCCCGTTCCTGGATGGACTTGCCGAAGAGATTGACCGAACCGTACTCGGTCGCCACATACTGCACCTCGCTGCGCGGCACCACGACCGCGGCGTTCTGCAACATCGGCACGATCCGGCTGTTTTTATTGTTGTTGGTGGTCGAAGTGAGCATGAGGATCGATTTACCGCCCTTGGAGAGGGAGGCGCCACGAAAGAAATCGAGGATACCGGTTACCCCGGAAAAATTATTGAAAGGCAGGGCATCGGCCACTACCTGGCCGGTGAGATCGATCTGCCGGCAGACGTTCATCGCCACCATCCTGTTGTTTTTTGATATTTTTCGAGGGTCATTGACATATTTTGAAGGATGGAACTCGACCGCCGAGTTATTGTCGAGCAGATCGTACAGCTCCTGGTTGCCGATGGCATTGCTGCAGATAATTTTCCCGGTGTTGAAACCTTTCTTTTTGTTGGTCACCACCCCCATGGCCATCAGTTTCATGATGGTATTGGTCACGTACTGGGTGTGGATGCCCAGATCGTTTTTCTCCATCAGCGTCTCGATATTCGCCTCGGAGGTGCCGCCCAGCGACATTTGCATGGTCGAGCCGTCCTCAACCAGACGGGAGACGTAGCGGGCGATCATCCCAGCGATCGCCACATCCGGATAGGTGCCGATTTCAATCAGCTCCTCATCATGTTCGACAAAGTAATCGATATCGTTGACATGGATATAACTGCGGCCGAGCACCCGCGGCATGCGCTGGTTGACCTGGGCGATCACCAGATCGGCGGCGGCCGCCGCCGAAGCTGTGACGTCGACGGAGATGCCGAGACTCATCCAGCCGAAATCATCGGGGGCGGTGACCTGAATGAGGGCGACCTGGATTGGCAACAGCCGCGACTTGATCAGTTTGTGGACGGCGGAAAGATTGATGGGTGTGATAAAGCGGAGGTCGCCCTTGAAACTTTTGGAGTTTGCCGACCCGAGGTAAAACGACCGGATGTTGAGATTCTGGGACTTCGATTTGGCGGCGATCTGGGAAAGGGAGGTAGTTTCACCACTGAACATCCTGACAATTTCCAGATCGGTAAAGGTACTCCCGGCATCGGCCAGTCCCTTGACCAAACACTGCGGTTCGCCGCAGGATGAGCCAATAAAAATGCGCTGGCCGGACCGGATTTTGGCGATGGCACTCTCAACCGACAGTTTATTTCTCTGGTAATTGTCCGCCCAATACCCCGACTCGTTCTTCATATGGCTCTCCCCCTTGATTATTTGCAAACTCCCGGCGATGCTCCTGTTATCATAGTATTGGTTATCGGTTTTTTTGGCAAGGATGTCCGGATCGGCGCTGGGGAAAAAACATTTGCCCGGCAGCCGGCTGATCTGATAGTCTGAAAGGACGGTAAACTCCAGCATTGTGGTCGGCCTCTGACCAGGCACCGTGCCCATGGCGGCGGGCGGACGAGAGTAAGAGTACCGCCAGACTCTCCTTTTCCAGCAAAATGTTCGGCTATCACAGGGTTGAAAGTACCTCTTTCTGCCAGAAAGGAGCGATTTTGCAAACTCCAACCGAAACTATTTTGACCTTCGGGGTGTCAACGACGGTGGCATCGCTCGTTGCCGATTTAGTCTCTTCCTTTGAAATCGACAAGGTGGCTTTGACCATCAGCACCGTCCGCAACTTCGTGAAAAACAACCCGGCGAGGAAGATTTGCCTGGTCATCTGCCAAATCGATATTGAACATCCGCGCCAGTACCGGGTCGTCCAGCTGATCCGGGACTTCGTCGGCCCGATGGTTCCCCTGTTGCTCCTCATTCCCCGGGAAAAACTTGGCGACCTGAGAAAATATATCGATGCCGGCGCGGACGACTATGTGGAATTGCCGCTCAACGAAAGCAGGTTTTCGATAAGCCTGCTGATATTGCTGGAAATGGGCCAGGCCCTTCCCCATCAGGATGCGGTACGCCCCCCGCCGCGCCCCAGCGAAACCAGGTCGCCGAGGCAGGGGTGGAAACGGATTGTCGGCTATTTACAAAGCGGGGTGAACTATTTCTCCCCCAAATCCCTCCTCTACCAGAGCGACGGAACAAACATTTCCGAGCGCTGGCAGCCGATTCGCCGGCTTGGCGCAGGCGGGTTCGGCATGGTCTGGCTGGTGAAAGAGATCGGCACCGACCGCATAGCCGTGGCGAAGACGCCTCACTCGCCATCCCTCAACATCGGGGTCCTGCGCTCCGCGGCGATTCTGAAAAGGCTGGTCCACCACCCCAATATCGTCCAGTTGATCGAAGTCGTGAAAGACAGCGGCCGGTTTATCCTGATCCAGGAGTATATTGAGGGTCCGACGCTGCAACAACTCCTCGAACACGGGATTTCGGCGCGCGACAAGGAAAATTATTTTCTCCAGCTCCTCTCGGTGGTCTCCTATGCGCATAAGCACAAGATCCTGCACCGTGACATCAAGCCGGAGAACATCATCGTCACCGCAAGCGGACGGATCAAACTGCTCGATTTCGGTATCGCCCGGGACCTTTCCTGGCAGAGTGGTGACAGCAGTTCCGCCGGCACCGTCAATTTCATGCCGCCGGAGCAATTCCAAGGCCAAAGCTGCATAGCCAGCGATGTCTGGGCGATGGGCGTCATTCTCTATATCTTTGCCACCAATGCCGTCCCCTATTTCCAGGTCAATGATCATTACCCGATGGATATAGAGACGACCGTCGAGAGCAGGGCGCCGCGCAAAATCAACCCCGACCTCGATATCAAACTTGCAAGCATCGTCATGCGCTGCCTCGAAAAGGACCTCGGCCGGCGCTACCAGAACGCTATCGAACTCCAGACTGAGATCAGGAACGCCTTCCCGCAATTCGGCCGGGGGGAACTTCTCCCTTCTTAATCGGGGCGTGTTCCGGGTAGGGGTAATTCTCGAGGATAATGGACGGCCCCTCTGTTGTGAGATGCGGCCCGGCAATACCGCCGAAGTCAAAAGCTCACTGCCGGTGGTCGAGAGGTAATTGTACCCTTCTCCGTAGTGGCCGACTCACCGCGGGGGTCTACCCTGGTTATTGTGACCGCCACTGCCACCGCCGGGTGAGCCAGCCCGGCGACCAAAAGGTATTCCCAGTTTGTTCATTCTCTTACGCAGGGTAGAGGGTTGGATGTTCAGCAGGCGTGCGGCGCCGTTCTCACCTTCGACGCGTCCACGGCACAGGCTCAGGACCTGGCTGATATGCCGGCTCATGACTGTATCCAGTTCAAGAGGTTCAAAGAACGTTCTTTCTTCAGTGTTCGGCTTGATGGCAACGGTCATTTGCAGTTTGGCATCCAGATCTTCGAAAGAAAGCCAAGAACCCTTGTTGACAATCAGCTCTCGTTCCACGGCATTTTCCAGTTCCCGGACATTGCCGGGCCAGTTGTACAGCATAAGACGATCCAGGGCGCCAGGGGCCAAGGTGGGCGTCTTGACGGTCTTCATCTCCCGGCATTTTTTCTGGATGAAATGCTGGACAAGGACGGGGATATCCTCCGGCCGCAGGCGCAATGGTGGAATCGCTATAGGAAAGACCCGCAAGCGGAAGTAGATATCCTCCCTGAATCGGCCTTCGGCCAACATCTGGTCCAGGTTGCGGTGAGTGGCGGCAATCACCCGGATATCAACCTGTATCGTCTCGGTGCCGCCAACTCTCTCGATCTCTTTTTCCTGCAGGACGCGGAGCAGACGAACCTGGGCCTCCAGGGGAAGTTCGCCGATTTCGTCGAGAAAGATCGTGCCGCCATCCGCACGTTCAAACCGCCCCCGCTTTTGAAAAAGAGCGCCGGTGAAAGCCCCTTTCTCGTGACCGAACAGCTCGCTATCCATCAAGGTTGGCGGGATGGCTCCGCAGTTGACCCGGATAAACGGCCCGTTGGAGCGTAGCGACAGATTGTGAATGGCATTGGCGATGACCTCCTTGCCGACCCCGGTTTCACCCATCAGCAGCACCGGACTCTTGAGCGGTGCGACTTGACGAACCATCTCCATAACCCGTTTCAAGCCGAATTCGGCACCGATAACCTCACCGCCCGACAGAGTGCGCAGCTCATCCTGGAGGTATCGATTATCGTCTGCGAGGGTGTCGCGCAGGGTCTGCAGTTCGCGGAAACGCAGGCTGTTGGTCAATGCTATGGCAAACGGCTCGTTGAGCAGGGAGAGGAGGCGGACGTGGTGGTGGTTGAAGGCGATGTCCGGTTCACTGAACATCGAAAGCGTCCCGACGAATTTTCCTTCCAAGGCCAGATCCAGCAGTAATCCCGGCAAATCCCCAATGCCCAGCTGGCGAACAACCGGGCCTGCCACCGCGTCGTCCCCCGAACGTTCCATCAATTTTGTCCGATCGGAACGCTGCTCTTCAACCTGGCGTCGCCCTCGGGCGGAAAGTGGTGTGCGAAGGGATATGGCCCGGCCGCTGTCGACGGTTGCTATGGCGATGGTCTCGACGATCCCGAGTTCACGGTCGTAGATATGGAAAGCCATATTGGTGGCGGGCAGGTAGCGGGACAGGTACTGCATGCAGCGCTGCATGGCGCTTTCAATTTCCAGGCTGCCGCAAATGCGTAACGTGGCTTCGCGGAAGAACGTGCTTTCGTCAATCGTCATTGTCGACCTCCCCGTATAACTGGAATATTTTCCTGAATAGTTGATATCCGGAATATTTTCCAGACAAATCTGCGCCATAGTGTGGATGTTGTCGAGTCTGATCGGATAACAATCTGGAATAACAAGTTAATTTAGTTAGCATGGTTTTTGCAATGGACAAACAAGCAATTATTGAAAAATGCATAAAAATGCACAGACAAAGGAGTCCTCTATGAGAGATGTGGTGATAGTAAGCGCTTGCAGAACGGCAATCGGCGCCTTCGGCGGAACCCTAAAGATCATGAACGGTCCGCAGCTGGCCGGAATAACGATGAAGGAGGCGATCAGACGGGCGGGGATTGATCCCGCAATCATCGATGACGTACGATACGGCTGCTGCATGGAACATCACGACAATCTCAATGTGGCGCGAGTGGCTTCCTTGATAGCCGGCATTCCCGACTCGGTGCCCGCCGCCACCATCAACCGGGTCTGCATCTCGGGCATGGAAGCCGTCATATCCGGGATGGCCATGATCCAGGCGGGAATGGCGGAGGTTATCCTCGCCGGCGGTGTAGAACATATGTCCGGCGTTCCGTATGCGGTTCCCAGCGCCCGCTGGGGGGCCAGGTTACAGGACCAGGGGTTTATCGATGCGATGATCCATGCCCTGCACTGTGGGTCACATCTGATGCCTCTAGATACTGACGCTCCTCTTGACACCACCAAGGCCCCGGCGAGCCTGATGGTCGGCAAGCCCTATATCATGGGACATACGGCGGAATTTGTTGCCCAGAAGCTTGGCATCAGCCGCGCGGAGATGGACGAAGTTGCTCTGCGCAGTCAGAACAATGCCGAACGGGCAACCAACGATGGTTCCTTTGCCGCGGAAATTGTGCCGGTACCGGTGCCGCGCCGAAATAACGAGCCGCTCCTCTTCGACAAGGATGAACATTTCCGTCCAGGATTGACCATGGATCAGCTGCGAAAACTGCCGCCAGCCTTCGTCCCCGGGATCGGCAAGGTTACGGCGGGCAATGCCAGCGGCCTTAATGACGGTTCGGCGGGCATGGTCATCATGGCGGCGGACAAGGCCCGGGAGTTGGGTATCAAACCGATAGCCAGGATTCGGGCCATCGGCCGGGGTGCCTGCCATCCAGCGGTGATGGGACTGTCGCCGGTGCCGGCCGTTGGCCATCTCCTGGCGCGCAGTGGTCTGGCTATCAACGATTTCGAGTTGGTGGAAGTCAACGAGGCCTTTGCCGCCCAGTACATCGGCTGCGAGCGTGAACTGGGACTGAAGAGAGAGATTACCAATGTTAACGGTTCTGGAATAGGTCTCGGGCACCCGATCGGCGCCACCGGCTGCCGGGTCATGGTCACTCTCCTCCATGCTATGGAAAAACGAGGCAAGAGTCTTGGCCTGGCCACTTTGTGCGGCGGCGGCGGGGTGTCCATGGCGTGTGCTCTGGAGATGGTCTGAGTCTTGAGCGCGCGAGTGGACATGAGCGTTTCGGAGTGAAAATTCATCTATAACGGTTCAGTAAGAAAACAGCTTTGAACATGTGAAATCCGAAAGAAAGAGGAAGAAACAGACCAAAAATTCCAGATAAGGAGATCGTCCATGAACCTTCCATCCGTCAATCATGAAGTGTTGACGCCGGTAAACTTCATCAAGCGAAGCGTCAAGGTCTATCCCGACAAGCTCGCGGTAGTCAACGGCAACAAACGTTATACGTACAGGGAGCATTACGCCCGCATCAACCGTCTTGCCAGCGCCCTGAAGAAACAAGGGATCGGCCGCGGAGACAAGGTGGCCTTTATATCTCCAAACACCGCCCCCATGTTGGAGGCCCACTTTGCCGTGCCCATGATCGGAGCCGTCCTGGTGACGGTTAATATCCGCCTCTCCGCCTCCGAGGTCTCCTACATCCTTAATCATTCCGTGAAATCGGGGACAGCCACCCATTATCACGACCACACTACCGAACGACACAACAACGAGACCAACCCACAATATCTGGTGGATTGACTTAGCCCTTCAATACAGTTAATATATATATTAATGTTGGATGCGTGATCCTGAAAATTGTTATCAGTGATAGATGGACTTTTTACACACCATGCGATGCTGATGGTTCAAGTGAACTCTCTTCATTTTTGGAGACAGTTGGTAGCGAGTATGAAGCTGACCGGGCAGGATTATTGGCAAAGCTGCGCTCGGCATCATGCCAGGATCAAGGACCACAATTCTTTAACGAAAAAATCTGCCATTTCGTTGACGACATTCACAAATTTTTCAAATACGACACAGGACATTACGCCTGTTGATGTTTTATTCAGCTACTGAACGACGAGCTGTTATCTGCTCTTCCCCATTCATACGAATCAGCTGTTAATGCAGACCAGATAACAATCTTGCCGGACGAGGAGGATTAATAATGAGCGGATCATTCAAGAAACTGTTTGCTCAAATAGAACAGACCATTTCCTATAAAAAGGAAAAGGCCAGGATCGACTTCACCATCGAACTCCAGGCCCTTATGGAAAAAAATCATATAAGTCGGGCAGATCTCGCCAGAGAACTGAACAAATCCAATGCCTATGTCACCCAGATCCTCAGGGGTGAACGTAATTTCACCATCGACACAATGGTAGAACTTGCTGAAGCACTCGACAGCAACCTGGCTATCCATTTTTCTCCAAAAGCTGAGAATACCGTAGACTGGTACCGGGTAGTCCAAAGAGCATCAGATCATAGAAGAAAACCTGTTCGTGCTTCTGCAGCTAAATTTGTGAAAATGCAGGGACTGACCTCAGAGGCTTACCAATCTCCAGACTCCTATAATATGAAAAATATCCTTGGAAACGAAACAAATGGATACCCCGTTGCAGCTTGAAGAATATTTCTTCCCTCATGTGAAGGTTTCAGCCGATCCAGAAGCAGTCGGACCGGACGGAACAGCCAAGTGTGATTTTGGAATAAATGTAAATTCCATAAAAATAGCTGATGAACCGGGAAGCTATCAGGTTTCACTTGTTATTTCTTCTTCGCCTGAGTCTGAAAAGCAGAGGATACCATATTCAATTGAGCTCACAGTAATAGGTTTCTTTAAGGTCAGTCCGGAATGGCCAGATCCACACAAACTCCTCGAAATAAATGGCGTCAGCATTCTCTATGCGGCCGCGCGGGAATTTATTATCACGATAACGTCAAGGGGTCCATGGGGCGCATTTATGCTTCCAACAGCGTCTTTTCTTAAAATGTACGACCAGAAAAACGCGGTTAAAGAAAAAAAAGCTGAAGAGCTTAACAATCCCATAGAGGTGAAAAGTCCCAAGCCCAAAAAACGTCAAAAAAAGAGGGATTGAGTCAGGCTTGACTTGTTGATATTCCACGAATGTCGAACTTTTACCAACAAACAAATACACCAGGTGCGACCTGAAAGTCGCCTCTTTTATTGCTGACCACTGAGTCAGCCTGCCGTTTCGCCGGCAGTTTTCTATCCCGGCACGCATAGCTGGTAACGGCATTGTGTGAAGCTCGGGAGACAATGAAGCCCTCAGTCAATGACTGGAAGAAGGAATCGTCATGCGAACTATCTTGCCATTACTTACGCTGGCCCCAACCAGAAGTTTCACCGGATGAACCGGTGAACTTTGCGTTCTCGGCGACTGCGTCGCCGAGAATGGCGGTGCTGACCGGACACCGCGCATCACACAATCAAGCTGCGCTTGCGTGCGCGGCACACGGCGCCGGTCAGCACCGCGATTTGGTACTTCAATCAGAATAGCAGAGGGAAGGAATTGGTGCGTGAATTCAAATAAGTATCACATGATATTGCTGGCTATAGGGGTAACTTTCTGGGCCTGGTCGGGAATCGAACCACACGACACCCGCCTCACCTGGCTACTCGAAACCTTCCCTGTCATGATTGCATTGCCGATCATACTTCTTACGTACAAGAGATTTCCGCTGACCAGTCTCACCTACACGCTTATCATTGTCCACTCCATGATACTGATGCTTGGTGGACACTACTCTTACGCAAAAGTGCCTTTGGGTTTTTGGATGGAAGACTGGTTTGGCTGGACTCGGAATAATTACGATAAAATAGGGCACCTTATGCAGGGTTTCGGCCCGTCCATATACGTGCGTGAAATCCTTGCGCGAACTTCATCATTAAAACCTGGCAAGTGGCTAAGCTTCTTATCAGTTGCCGTGCCACTCGCTTTTTCGGCACTCTACGAAATCATCGAATGGATGGCCTCTCTTTCCAACCCGACTGATACGGAGGCCTTCCTCGGAACACAAGGCTATATCTGGGACACGCAAACCGATATGTTCTGGTGCCTTATAGGCTCGATCATTGCGCTTGTTTTACTTTCGAAGTTTCACGATAGGTTTCTTTCAAAAATGAACGGAAGCATAGCAAGGACAGAATAGAGAGAAAACCTAGGGCTGCCCTTTACCCAAAACCAGATGGAGATAAAATTCCCTCATCGCGCAGAGAATAGCCTTCGCACATTGCCTGCAGCAAGGCATGGCCATGCCACATGAGTTCGTGCCCCGGCGCCGGGTCTTTCGCCCGGCCGATGTA
>JBBRGP010000063.1:0-11016 GCA_038224105.1 Desulfobulbales bacterium
GGCCTGATCCCCTGCCTTGCGAATGGGGCTCTGATAGCTGGTGCTCTCGGTCAGGGCAAAGGGCCGGCAGTTGGACCCGGTCGGGGCATTGGTGAAGTTCATCGCCCCCGATTTCTCGCGGCAGACATATATCGACGCCCAGGCCGCCGAGGACGAGAGTGTCAAGATCAGCAAGGTTAAGAGGACAAGCCGGTCGAAACCGCCCCGCCGAGAACGGCCGGCAATATTCCGAGGGGGCCGGCGACAAGCGCGAGCCACGGAAAAACTCCGGAGATGAAGGAGACGGTTTCGAGTATCGGTCATTTATTTCTTCCTTTTCTCCCAATCGGCGAGGAACTGAGCAACGCCGAGGTCGGTGAGGGGATGTTTGGCCAGCTGGGCGATGACCTTGAAGGGAATAGTCGCGATATCGGCGCCGAGAAGGGCCGCATCCAGGACATGCTGCGGGCTCCTGACACTGGCGACGATGATCTCGCTCTGGTAACCGTAGTTATCGTAGATGGTGACGATGTCGCCGACCAGATCCATGCCCGGATTGCCGATATCGTCGAGACGGCCGACAAACGGGCTGACGTAGGTGGCTCCGGCCTTGGCGGCCAGGAGGGCCTGGGCGGCGGAAAAGATCAAGGTAACATTGGTCTTGATCGCCTCGGCGGCAAGGGTTTTCACCGCCTTCAGCCCCTCGACGATCATCGGAATCTTGACCACAATATTCTCGGAAATCTTAGCCAGCCGCCGCGCCTCGGCCAACATCCCTTCGGCCTCAAGGCTCACCACCTCAGCACTGACCGGCCCGTCGACGATCTTGCAGATCTCGGCGAGGATCTCTTCAAAGGGTTTGTTTTCCCGGGCTACCAGCGACGGATTGGTGGTGACGCCGTCCACCATGCCCATCTCCAGGCCTTTTTTGATTTCTTCAAGATTGGCGGTATCGATAAAAAACTTCATTGATGTTCTCCTTGTGTGGATCTGAAAGTATTGCAACACTCCTGGCTGCAAAAGTAAATTGTCCTGCCCTGCCATTCATACTGCACGGCCTGCCGGCTGGGCACAAGCTTCTTGCAGACCGGATCCTCCTCCAGGGTATCGCTGACCGGCATTTCCGGGGTCGCTCTGGTCCGCGGTTTCCGGCCGGTCAGGGTTGAAGGTAACTTGCCCCTGATCAGCCGGTAGGCGATGTAAAAAAGAATGACCAGGATGATTATCCGCAACGGACTCAAGACCTTCTCCCCGCGGTGATAGGCTCTGGCCGTCCCTGCCGCATTGCCGCCGCTGCGGCCGCAACCGGGCTTCGCTGTGCCGGGCGCATGCCGGGGCCACGGCTATTCATGCCATTGTCCCCGAATGATTTCCTGTATTTTCGATCTTCCGTTTTCAATCCGCCGCCGCAGCTGCCTTTCCATTTCCGACGCGGTGGTGCCGCTAAGGCAGTCCCGGAAGTCCGGATCGAGTTCGGCAAGAGGGGCGAGCACGAAAAGCCGCTCCCCGATGCGCGGATGGGGCGTGGTCAGTTCCGGGCTGTCCATGACCACCTCTCCGTAATAGAGAAGATCGAGATCGAGGCTGCGATCCTGGTAACCGAAGGCCTGCGTCTTTCTCTTGCGGCCGAACCTTGTTTCCATCGCCAGCAGGGACTGCAGGAGGTCCAGAGGGGAGAGAGTAACCCGCAAGCGGCCGACAGCGTTGGTAAACCAGTGCGGACTGGTCATCCCGACCGGTGCCGAAAAATACGGGCTGGACATCCCGTCGAGACGAATGCCGGCGATTGTACCGAGGCTTGCCCAAGCCTCCTTCAGAATGGTCCGGCCGTCGCCGAGATTTGAACCGAGCCCGATAAGTGCCTTCACTTCGTCCATTTTACAAGAAATCAATCTGTAAGGTACTAAAGATCGTCCAGGCCCAGGACATCGAACATCGAGTAAACCCCGCACTCCCTGCCGACAATCCAGGCGGCGGCAGCCGCCGCTCCTCGGGCGAAATGATCACGGCTGTGGGCCCGGTGGACCAGCTCGATCCGCTCGCCGGGTCCGGCGAAATAAACGGTGTGTTCGCCGACGATATCGGCGGCCCGGAGCGTCTGAATCCCGATCTCCTTGGGTTTTCTTTCGCCGATGATGCCATTGCGCTCGAGCACCACCACTTCATCAAGGTTCCTTCCTAACCCTTCGGCGGCCATCTCGGCAAGCTTTAGGGCGGTGCCGCTGGGCGCGTCTTTTTTCTTGTTGTGGTGGGCCTCAAGGATTTCGATATCGTAATCGTCACCAAGAATCGCCGCGGTCTTTTTCACCAGCTTGAGCAGGACGTTGACGCAAACCGACATATTGGGCGCCTGGACGCAGGGGAAATTCTTCGCCAGTTCCTTCAGTTCCACCAGGTTTTCGGCGGTGAGGCCGGTGGTGCCGATAACCATCGCCCGGCCGTGTTTGGCGGCCAGCCGGGCAAACTCCATGGTCGCCTTATGGAAGGTGAAGTCGATGATCACGTTGCCCTTATCGATCACCGACGGCAGGCCGTCACTGATGATCACCCCGTTTTCCTGGCCCTCGGCCAGCAGGCCGGCGTCCCGGCCGATGCAGGGGTGACCCGGCGCCTCAAAACCGGCAGCATATTGCAGTTGCGGGTGGCGCCCGACCATATGAGCGACTCGCTGCCCCATCCTGCCGGCCGCCCCGGCGATTATTACCTTTCGCATCGCTGCTCCTTGGGTCTGAAGTCTTTTTCAGGCCACCTCGTCAAAGGTTAAATAAGGTCGATTTTGCGCAACGCCGCCTGCAGCTTTTCGACATTGGCCCCGCCCATCGGGGCAAGCGGCAGCCTCGGCAGCCCGCTTTTAATTTTGCCCATCAATTCCAAGGCTTTTTTGGCGGGGACCGGATTCGGGTCGATGAACATCAGTTTCATCAGCTCGAACATCCGGTAGTGCAGTTCATTGGCCCGTTTGATGTCGCCGGCCAGCGCCGCTTCCATCATTTTCGCCATGCCCTCGGGGTAGACGTTGGATATCACCGAGATCACCCCTTTACCGCCGATGAAGGCGGTCGGCATCGAGGTGAAGTCGTCGCCGGACAGGACGATAAAGTCCTTCGGGCAGCGAAGGAGGACGTCGGAGATCTGCTCGAGACTGCCCGAGGCCTCTTTGATGCCGATGATATTGTCGATTTCCGCGAGACGGGCGACGGTCTCCGGCAGCATGTTGACCACCGTTCGCCCCGGCACGTTGTAGAGAAACATCGGGATGTCGACCTGCTCGGCGATCTCCCGGAAATGGAGATACATCCCTTCCTGACTCGGCTTATTATAATAGGGCACCACCGACAGCACCGCGTCGGCACCGCTGGCCCTGGCGCTCTCGGTAAGCTCGATCGCTTCGAGGGTATTGTTCGCGCCGGTGCCGGCGACCACCGGCACTCGCCCGTCGACCGTCTTGACGGTCAGGTCGATGACCCGTTTATGTTCATCAAACCCGATGGTTGCCGATTCACCGGTGGTCCCGCACGGGACGATGCCGTGGGTGCCGCCGGCGATCTGAAATTCAATAAGGTCGATGAGCCCCTGTTTATCCAAGCGGCCATCGATAAACGGGGTAACAATTGCAACAAGCGCTCCGTGAAATTTTTCCATAACTCCTCCCAATCCTGTTTCTACCCCATTGTTTCTCTGCACGATCGATCAGAGCAGCGCTTCAGCGGTCAAGTTCCCGGTGCAGATCAGCCGGGCCGGTCCCTGCAGGAAGACGTTCTCGGCCACCGGCCCATCGAATAAATCAAACAGTATCGTCAACATTTCCCCGCCGGAGGTAATGACCTCGATGGGTGAATCCAAGCCTTTCTGCATCGCGGCAAAAAGCGCCGAGGCGACCGCCCCGGTCCCGCAAGCCATGGTCTCGGCCTCAACCCCACGTTCATAGGTGCGGACCTTGATTCGACCATCCGGCAACACCCTTACGAAATTGGCATTGGCCCCCCTCGGCTCGAAGAGCTGATGAAAACGCACCATTCTTCCCCAGGTTTTCACCGGGATCTCATCTTCTTCGACGAAGATCACCGCATGGGGGACGCCGGTATCGACATAGCCGACCGGCCGTTCTTCCTCGCCGATCCGCAGCGACAGGCCGAGACGAAAGTCACGGGGCGGGGTCAGCTTGACCCTGACCACCGCCTCCTCCTCGCCGACTTCGGCCACGACAATTCCGGCGAGGGTCTCAAAGTGCATCTTCCTGCCGGCAATTTTATGGCGAAAGGCGAAACGGGCGGCGCATCGTGAACCGTTGCCGCACATCTCGGCAACCGAGCCGTCGGCGTTATAGAAATTCCAGGAAAAATCGGCAATGGTCGAGTCCTCGATAAAAATCAGGCCGTCGGCTCCCACCGAAAACATCCGCCGGCAGATTTTTCGTGCCAGCTCCGGCTGCTCCGCCGGCGGAATACGGAGAAGGCGGTTATCAATAATCACGAAATCGTTGCCGGTGCCGCTCATTTTCTCAAAGGGAATTGGAAAACTGACCATCGGTTAATCTCCTTTACTCGTTCATTGTACATGAGCTGCGAACATTTTCAACCTGAGGGTGTCGGAAAAACGGCTGCAACCGGCCTCAGTCGACAAAAAGTCGGGGAAAACAGCCGGCCTCTCAGACGACAGAGCCCCCCTGCCACATCGATTGCGGCAGGAGGGCCTCGCAAAACAACGGGGCTGTCGCCGCGGTTTAGTAGCGGATCGTCACCTCTTTTGATTTACCGCTCTCATTCGACGGGGTGGCCCCGTCGAGAGCAGTGACCGCATAATAGTACCTGACACTCTCATCGGCTTTAGCATCGACGAACAGCGTATATTCCGGCGCCACTTTACCGATCATCTCATAGTTGTCCTTATCGGCAGTCCGCCGATATACCTTATAGCCGGCAAGGTCGGAGGCATCGCTTCGCTCCCAGAACACCTTGATACCGGCGGCGGTCTGCACTGCCGTCACCCCGGTCGGCGAGGCCGGCGGAGTCAGGTCGACCGGCATGGCCTCTATCCCTTTGCTGACCCCGCCTTCCGCCAGCTCGTTCCGGTAGTCGGTCAGCGTCTGTACGGTGTAAAAATATTTCTGGCCGTTGCTGACCTGCCGGTCGACATAACTGGTCGCGGCCAGGGGCTCGCCGACCTTGGTCGGTTCCTGACCGGTGGCGCGGCGGAGGACCTGATACTTGATGGCCATGTCCTGGCTGGCGGTCTTCATCGCCACCGGCTGCCAGGTCAGCGTGACCTGCCGGTCCCCCGGCTTGGCGGTCAAGGCCTCGGGGGCTACGGCGGGCTCGAACCAGACAAAGGAAATGATGTTGGAGTCGGCGCTGTCGGCAAACCAGCTGGTCCGGGAGCGAACCTTGTAAAAATATTTATGGCCGGGACGAAGGAGGTGGGAATCGTAGGTCACCTTTCTTCTCGTTTCGCCGTCCAGTGATGCCCCGCCACTGACGGAGATCGGTTCAGTGAACGGTATCGGACAGCTGGGGCAGTAATCGGCCAGCGCTATTTCCGCCCGATACAGCTCAAAGGAGGAGATATCCTCGATCACCGAACCCCTGATGGTCCGCACCGGATAGGACCAGGTCAGCTGTATCCCTTTATCGCTCGTGGTATGGCGCAGGTCATCGATGGCCTGCGGGACGACTGCCTCGGGCGGCACTGGCTTGTTTTTGAAACCGCATCCTCCTGCTAAAAGAAGCGATGCGCCAAGAAAGAAGAGTCCTGCTACCCGCACCAAACATCGATTTTTCATCATCTCATCCCCACTTGTTTTTCCGCTGCGATCAATGCTTCCTCTACTCTCTGTAAACCGGTCCCCCCCGTCGATATCCGGCTGTTGACCGATCCCTCGACACTCAGTACCTCATAGACGTCTTTACCGATCACCGGGGAAAACTGCGCCAGCTCGCTGATGCTGAGATCGGGCAGTTCGCAGTCCTTATCGAGACAATAGGCAACGGCCCTGCCGACAATGCCGTGCGCCTCCCGGAAGGGTACATTTTTCAGGACCAGGTAGTCGGCGAGGTCGGTTGCCGTCATGCACCCTCTTTGGGTCGCCGCCGCCATCCGTTCCGTTTTGAATTCGAGATTTTCCAGGAGTTCGGTCATAATGGCCAGGGAGGCACTGACCGTATCGACGGCATCAAAAACCGGTTCCTTATCCTCCTGGAGATCGCGGTTATAGGTGAGCGGCAATCCTTTCATCAGGGTCAGCAGGGTCATCAGGCTGCCGACGACGCGCCCGCTTTTGCCCCTGATCAACTCGGGAATATCCGGATTTTTCTTCTGCGGCATGATCGACGAGCCGGTGCAGAATTTATCGGAGATATTGACGAAATCGAACTCCTGGCTGGACCAGAGGACAAGTTCCTCGGACAGCCTGGAGAGATGGAGCTGGATCATCGCGCAGTTGCTGGTGAACTCGATGGCAAAATCCCGATCGCCCGCGGTATCCAGCGAATTGGCGGTAACGCCGGCAAAGCCGAGGCTGTCGGCAACCTGCTGCCGATCGATCGGCAGCCCGGTCCCGGCCAGCGCCGCACAGCCGAGGGGCGAAAGATTGAGGCGTTTGCGGCAATCAACCATCCGCCCCCGGTCGCGGCCGAACATCTCGTAATAGGCGAGCATATGGTGGGCGATCTGCACCGGTTGCGCCCGCTGCAGATGGGTATAGCCCGGCATGACCCGGCCGAGGTATTGCCGGCCGAGCACCACGAAGGCCCGGCGAATGCCGTCGAGCAGGGCGGTGATCGCGTCGCACTGATCGCGCAGATAGAGTTTCATATCGAGGGCGACCTGATCGTTTCGGCTCCGGGCGCTGTGCAGTTTCGCCCCGGCCGGGCCGATCCGCTCGACCAGGGCCTTCTCGATATTCATATGGATATCTTCTAACTCCCGCCGGAAGACAAAACTCCCCTCGGTTATATCTTTTTCGATCGCGGCAAGACCGTCGGTAATCGCCGTCAATTCATGCCGGGAAAGGATGCCATGGTCGGCGAGCATGGCGGCGTGGGCCTTGCTGCCGGCGATGTCGTATTTGTAGAGCCGGGAATCATAGTGGATGGAGGCGGTAAAGGCCTCCACCGAGGCGGCGGTGCCTTCACCGAACCGCCCTCCCCACATCTTCTCGGAACCGCTCATTTTCTCTTTTGTCATAGCCCTGTCCTATTTACTGCACCGGCCCTGCAGGGCATTGATCCTCAGGCGCAGGCCGTGCAGCCGGATGAAGCCGGTGGCGTCGCTCTGGTCGTAGACACTGTCTTCTTCAAAGGTGGCGAAATTGACCTGATACAGGGACTGTTCGGACTTGCGGCCGACCGGCGTACAGTTGCCCTTATAGAGTTTCAGACGGACCACCCCGTTGACCGTACGCTGGGTCTCATCCATGGTCTTCTGCAGCAGCTCCCGCTCCGGCGAGAACCAGAAACCGTTGTAAATCAGCTCGGCATAGCGCGGGACCAGGGAGTCGCGGATCCGCAGAACCTCGCGGTCAAGGGTGATGGTTTCCAGGTCGCGGTGGGCAATGCGCAGGATCGTTCCCCCCGGTGTTTCGTAGACGCCGTGCGACTTCATGCCGACAAAGCGGTTTTCCACGAGATCGAGACGGCCGATACCGTTGGCGCCGCCGAGCCTGTTGAGCTCGGTGAACAGGGCCAGCGGTTCCATGGCGACGCCGTTCAGGGCCACCGGGCTGCCGTTGTCAAAGGTCATCTCCAGATAAGTCGGCTTGTCGGGCGCCTTTTCCGGGGCGACGGTCAGCCTGAACATCGCCTCGTCCGGCTCGTTCCAGGGGTCTTCGAGAATTCCCCCTTCAAAACTGATATGCAGGAGATTTTCATCGGAGCTGTACGGCTTCTCCTTGGTGACCGGCACCGGAATATTGTGCTCTTTGGCGAACTCCACCAGTTTCTGCCGGGAGTTGAGGCTCCAGATCCGCCAGGGGGCGATGATCGTCAGACTTGGCGCGAGCGCGATGTAGCCGAGTTCGAAGCGCACCTGGTCGTTGCCTTTGCCGGTGGCGCCATGGCTGACCGCGTCCGCCCCCTCGGCCAGGGCGATACGCACCTGCTCCTTGGCGATCAGCGGTCTGGCCAGCGAGGTGCCGAGCAGATATGAGCCCTCATAGATGGCATTGGCACGGAAGGCCGGAAAAATATAGTCTTCGACAAATACCCTCTTCAGGTCGGAAACGATGACCTTTTCGGCGCCGGTGGCAAGGCCCTTCTTGGTGACCGCATCCCAGTCTTCCTCCTGGCCAATATCGGCGGAGTAGGCAATCACCGAGCATTGATATTCCTCGGCCAGCCATTTCAGAATTACCGATGTGTCGAGACCGCCGGAGTAGGCGAGGACAATCTTCTTTACACTCATGCTGTGGACCTCAAGATATGGAATATTCTCTCATTTATAAAAACGAACGGATACTCAACCGAATTCGCTTGGAAATCTTGGGCAAGGATCGAATATCCTCAGACTATCAGACTTTCGAGTATCGCCTTGTGGATATGCATCTTGTTTTCCGCCTGATCAAAGGCCACGCACTGGGCGGATTCGAGAACCTCGTCGGTTATTTCCTCACCGCGGTGGGCGGGCAGACAGTGGAGGACGATACAGCCAGCCGGAGCCTTGGCAAGCAGCGTTTGGTTGAGCTGGAAATGGCTGAAAACGCGAAGCCGTTCCTCCTGTTCGTCTTCCTTGCCCATCGATGCCCAGACGTCGACATTGATGACATCGGCGCCGGCAGCCGCCTCCTCCGGGTCGCAGACCAGGGTGATCGGCATGATTGCCATCCGCCGGCTTGCCGCGAGAATCTCGCGGTCCGGTTCATACCTCTGCGGACAGGCCAGGGTCAGTTCGAAACCAAGAATTCCGGCGGCCTGAATCCACGAGTTGGCCATATTGTTGCCGTCGCCGACCCAGGCGATGCGCAGGGACTCGATCGCGCCCTTTTTTTCGATTACGGTCATGATATCGCTCAACACCTGGCAGGGGTGATGGAGATCGGTGAGGGCGTTGATCACCGGCACCGTGGCGTAGGCCGCCAGTTCTTCAACCACCTCCTGACCGAAAGTCCTGACCACCATGCCGTCGACGTAGCGGGACATGACCCGCGACATATCCTTGAGCGGCTCCGATCGCGCCAACTGGGTATCCCGGCCGGAGAGAAAGATCACCTGCCCACCCAGACCGTACATGGCCGCCTCAAAGGAGACCCGGGTTCTGGTCGACGGTTTTTCAAAGATCAGGCCGATGGTCTTGCCGATCAGCTGCTGATGGATCTTTCCGGCCTGTTTTTCCTTTTTCAGTTGAATGGCCCGGTCGATCAGACCAAGCAGCTCAATTTTCGTAAATTCCTGTAATGACCTGAAATGCTTCGGCACTCTGCACACCTCTATATCGAACGGGGGAAAAGGCCCCAGCGGTTACCTCCCCGCCGCAGTCCAGTACTTCTATTTCCAGGGGAGAAAGATGTTATCATTACATAAAAAAGGGGTGATTTGCAAAACATTTTCCCGTGATCTCCTTGCCGCTTCCCTATTTTCCGTTCTGCCGTTCGGCCTACAAAAGGCTCTTTCCCCTCAAAAAAGAACCGCCAGGCTTTCACAGCTCCGCCAGCACCTCGGCAAGGGCGGCAACGAGGGTATCGATCTCCTTTTGGGTCACGATCAGCGGCGGCACAAAGCGTAATGCGACATTGCCGGCAAAGTTCATCAGGTAGCCCCGTTCAAACATCCTGGTGACAATGGTCGGACCATGGCTTGCCCCCTGTTCGGTGAGCACCGCCCCAAGCAGCAGTCCCATGCCCCGCACGGAACCGATAATTGCCGGAAATCGGCCGGCGAGCCGGGTCAATTCGGCCTCGAAATAGGCGCCCTTCTGCCTTACCCCGGCAAGAAAGCCATCCGCCAGCATAATCTCGAGAGTGGCGACGGCGGCGGCCGACGCCACCGGATTGCCGCCGAAGGTGGAGGCATGAGTGCCGGGGGTGAAGGCGGCGGCAATAGCGGTGGTGGTCATCATTGCCCCGATCGGCAGACCGTTGCCAAGGGCCTTAGCCATGGTCAGAATATCCGGAGTCACGCCGAGCTGCTCATAGGCAAAGAGGGTGCCGGTCCGGCCAAGTCCGGTCTGGATTTCATCAAACATAAGGAGCAACCGGTGCTGGTCGCACAGCTGCCGGATACCCCGAAGATACTCGCCATCGAGCGGCCGCACCCCGCCCTCGCCCTGAAGCGGTTCGCAGAGGATGGCACAGGTCTGGTCGGAAATCATCGCCGCGAGAGCCGGCAGGTCGCCGAAAGGGGCATGGAGAAACCCGTCCGGCAGGGGTTCGAAACCTTTATGAAATTTCGGCTGCCCGGTCGCCGCGACGGTGGCCAGGGTCCGGCCATGGAAGGAGCCGGAGAGACTGATCACCTGATAGCGGCCGGCGCCGGCGTGAATGCGGGCCAGCTTGATCGCCGCCTCGTTGGCCTCGGCACCGCTGTTGGCGAGAAATATTTTCTCGCCGAAGGAATGGGCGGTGAGCAGCTCGGCCAGCCTGATCTGCGGCTCGGTGTAGTAGAGATTCGAGACATGGACCAGCTGGCCGGCTTGTCGGCAAATGGCCGCGGTCACCGCCGGATGGCAGTGGCCGAGCGCGCACACCGCAATACCCGCTAAAAAGTCCAGGTATTCCTTGCCGTCGGCATCGACCAGCCAGCAGCCGGTGCCTTTAACCATGGCCGCCGGATACCTGGCGTAGGTACCGACCAATACTTTATCACCTCGTTCCTGCCACTCCTTGTTTTTGCCCGTGTTCATCAGAATATCTCCGTACCTACCCCTTCCCGGGTAAACATCTCCAAAAGGATCGAATGCTCCACTCTGCCGTCGACAATATAGGTCTTGGCAACACCGCGACGCAGCGCCTCTTCGCAGCAGCGGACCTTCGGGATCATCCCGCCGGCGATGGTGCCGTTCTCGATCAGTTCCTCCAGTTCGCCCTTCGGCAGGGAGGTGATCAGCACC
>JBBRGP010000064.1:0-10961 GCA_038224105.1 Desulfobulbales bacterium
CGGGTGCTGGGGCTGGCGGGTTTCTTCGATTTTCTTGGCCCGGACCGCATATTCCTTGCTTTCCGCGACGCGGCCGGTTTTATGATAAAGCAGCGCCAGGGTCTTGAAGACGGTGGCGAGATGCGGGGCACTGGCCTCGCCGCCCTGTTCGAGGATCCTTCTTGCCGTAAACAGCCTTTTTTCCGCCTCTTCGGTCCTGCCGGAAGCCATATAGAGGGTGGCGAGATTATGGTTGGCGTGGGCCACGGCCGGATGGCCATCGCCCTGGGCGCCCTGCCAGATCGACAGCGTCCGCTTCAGCAGTTCTTCCGCTCGCGCCGTATCTCCCTGTTCCCGGGAGATTGCCGCCATATTGTCGAGCGACTGGGTGATCGCCGGATGGGAGGTCCCGAAGACCTTTTCCCGAATGGCCAGGGCTTTGCCGTGCTGGTGCAGCGCCAGGGTCAACTTCCCCTGCAACCCGTAAACCACCCCGATGTTGTTCAATGACTGGGCGACTGCCGGATGATCCTTGCCCAGCCGCTTTTGCCGGACCAGAAGCGAGGCCTCGAACAGGGGCAGGGCCAATTCGTGTCGGGAACTGCCGAGATAGAATTCGCCGAGGTCATTCTGCACCCTGGCGGTAGCGGGATCCTCCTCGCCAAGGGACGCGGCATAGCCCTGCAAGGCCCCCTCTAACAGGGTTTCAGCCCTTTCGTTGTTACCAGTTGCGGCAGAGAGCGCGGCCAGCCGTTCGAGAACCGCGGCAGTCTCGGCATGGGTCGGCCCCAAGGTGTTCTTGAAAATTGCCAGGGCCTGCCCTAAAAAGGACTCGGCATTGTCAAGGTGGCCGCGGGCCGCAAAAACCTCCGCGAGCAGGCCGAGGACGCCGGCAAACTCGGGATGCTCCGGACCAATACCGGATTCGAAGATGCCTAGCGACCGTCGCAGTTTCGCCTCGGCAGCATCGACTTTACCCGCCCGCAGATCACTGATCGCCAAGCCTTTCAAGAAAACGCCAAGGTGGGGATCGTCCTTGCCGAGCTTTGCCTCGGCAAAGACCAGACCTTTCTGCAACTGCTCAGTTGCCTTGGCAAATTCACCCTGGCCCTGAAGAATGGTCGCCAGCAGATGGAGGACCCGGGCATGTTCCCGCGGATCACCATCTCTTTGTTCATGCAACTCGACTAGGCGTTCGGCGAATAGCCGGGCCTCTTCATACTCCTGGCGGGCAAGTTCGAGTTCGGCGAGATTCATCAAGGTTTCGGCATTCTCAGGGGCAAGGCGGCCGTATACCGCCTCGCCGATCGACAGAGATTTGCGAAGGGTTTGTCCTGCCAGATCGAGATTGCCGGTCATATGGTAGAGCTCACCGAGGTTGTTCAGGGATACGACCATCCGGGGATGGTTCTCTCCGTGCTCCCGCAACGCCGTCGCCACTGCCCGGTCCGCCGCCGCAAGAGCATCCTCGGCCTGCCCTTTTTCGATCAGCTCGATGACCAGATCGTTTGCCTGCTGCCATGTATTGACCATGCCCCTTCCTCGACTCCTCACCCCGCTCCTTTACCCTAGCCTGCCCGGTTATATGGTCATGATGGTCGTGCCGCTGTTGCCCATCAAACCATAGGTCTGGGCCATGGCCACCTTGGCACCTGCCACCTGGCGCTCACCACATCTTCCTCTCAGTTGATTGGCGCACTCGATGACCTGCCAGAGAGCTTGCGCCGATAGCGCCTCACCATGCGAAGAAAATCCACCGCTTGGATTGACGGGCAGTTTTCCTCCGATTTTTGTCATACCGTCCCGCAGCATCTTATCCGCTTCGCCCTCTTTACAGAACCCGCAGGTTTCCAAGTACACCAGGTAATGCCAGGAGCTGTTGTCGGGCAGCTCCAATACATCGATATCCTCGGGACCGATACCGGCCTTTTTATAGGCCTGCTGTGATGCCGAGTAGCTTTCGCTGAGCATCGGGGCCTCGGCAACGGCCGGGCAGGACAGCGCGGAAATACGGATGGTCGGATCGCCATAGATGGCGCTGCCCATGGTGGTGGCGTTGATCTTGACGGCTTTGTCGGCTTTGCTGATCAAATCCTGGTCGGCGGTTACGATAACCGCCGCGGCGCCGGTACTGACCGGGCAGATCTCATACAGTCTAAGAGGATCACAGACATAGGCGGAGTTCAACACCTCTTCCAGGCTGTAGGTCTTTTTAAACCGGGCGTGAGGGTTCTTGGAACCGTATTCGCTCATCAGAACCTTGACCAGTGCCAGATCCTGTTCGGTGGTGCCGTATTTTGCCATCCTTTTCCGGCATTCCAGCGCCCAGTAGATCGGGTTGGGCAGACCACCCATTTTCCATCTTATGACGTCCCGGTCCTGCACCGCGTTGTCGGATTTGGCGGTCAGAAAACCTTTCGGGGAGACGTCGGCGCCAAAGGCGAGAGCAGTATCGGTCTCGCCGGCGGCGATGCTGTTGTACGCCATTCTGATTGCGGCGGAGCCGGTGGCGCAGGCGTTGTAGACGTTGACCACCGGCACCCCGGTTTCACCGAAGATGGACTCCAGGTATTGACCGGAAAGGTGCCCGGCGTTGCCGCCGTAAATAAAGATTCCGGCCATGATTGCCTGGATCTTTGTCCATTCGATGTTTGCGTCTTTCAAAGCGCCGTCGACCGCCACGGCCGCGAAGTCGGCAAAAACTTTCTCAGAGAAACCCGTCCACGGGTGTATCCCGGTACCGATAATATATACATCTCTCATGGTCATTATCCCTTATTGGTTATCGTAGATTCGATTATTTACACCCCACAAGGGGGTATAAGGACCTTCACGAAATTCATTCTATAAACAAGAAATGAATTCCTAAGGTACTAAACCGCTTGAAACGCCCAGGTCACCACCTGCTGTTTTTCCTCGTTGGTATACATCTCAAGAATGGTCGTTTCCATTTCCATCCCCAGCTTCAGGGATTTCAAATCGGTACCTGTTATAATGCCGGTAACCTGAATTTTTTCGTGCTCAAACTCGACCAGACCGATACCGTACGGGGTAATTTTCTGTTCTGTTTTAAACGGTGCCGGACAGGGATAATATTGAATGGTATAACTTGCCAGCTTGCCTTTCTTGGGAAGCAGGACATCTTCCACGCCCTCTCTTGAACAGCCGGGGCGATGTTGATAATGTTCCTTCGGAAAGAAGTACGTCCCGCAGGAGTTGCATCTGGCACTCATCAACCTGACTTCACCGGTCGACCAGTCTACTAAATTCGGTATACGAGCAACTTTATTTGCCATTTTTTCCATCGTCATTGTCCTTAACTTTTAGATATCCGGTTAAATGCGCATTGTGTCCGCGGCCAGGCATCCGCTATCAGCTGTCCGCATCAGCCACTCCCTGCTGAAAGCTGACGGCTCAATGCTTAGCGGCCGACGAACTTCGGCGCCCTTTTTTCAAGGAAAGCATTGACCCCTTCCACTTTATCTTCCAGGCTCAAAGAAAGACTATAGAGTTCATACTCGTACTTCAAACCGCTTTCCAGATTGGTCTGCATGCCGCGGTTGATCGCGGTTTTGGCAAGCTTCAAAGCCGCACTGCTCTTGGTGGCGATCTTTTTGGCCATCTCTTTGGCGGCGGGCATCAGTTCATCCACCCCGACCACCCGGTTGACCAGACCGATGCGGTCGGCTTCCTCGGCACGGATGATATCCCCGGTGAAGATCAGCTCCTTGGCCCGGCACGCCCCGATGAGCCGCTGCAGCCGCTGGGTGCCGCCGCCGCCCGGAATGATGCCGATGTTGATCTCGGTCTGGCCGAATTTGGCCTTTTCCGATGCGATGATGATGTCGCAGCCCATGGCAATCTCGCAGCCGCCGCCCAGGCAAAAGCCGTTGACCGCGGCAATGACCGGCTTCTCCAGTTTTTCCACCATTTCTCCCAGCCGCATAATGTTATGGGCCGCATAAGGTGTTGTTTTATTGAATTCCTTGATATCGCTGCCGGCCACGAAAGCCTTGCCGCTGCCGGTGAGAATGAGCACTTTGATATTGTCATCGGCGGCGACGTCGCCGATGGCTTCACGGAATTCGGCCCTGGTCTGGTTATTCAGGGCGTTCATCGCCTCAGGACGGTTGAAGGTAATGACGGCGATATTTTCTTCTTTTTCCAAAATGATGTTTTCGTAAACCATGCGCTTCTCCCTTTATCCCCTGGCAGGGGCTCAGGCTGATAATTTTTGCCGGCGAACTCCGTACTCACACAATTTGCTCAAGGCTTTAACCCCGGATATCAAAGAAGGGAACACCGGCAGTTCCTTGCCCATTTCGTCCATGATCACGTTTTTATACTGGTTGTAGCCGACGATCATGCAGACAACCACCGGCTTGCCGACCTCCTGGACGATCCTCTGAATGACTTTTTTCTGAACGGCCTCCTGGGTATATTCGAATCCGGCGAGAATCAACACCGCGGCGTCGATATTGGGATCTCTCAAGGCGTCTGGGAAAGTGGTTTCCAGGGTCTTGGTAAAGCCGATTTTGGTCACGGAAAAATAGAGGTCGACAGGATTTGAGACAGGCGTGTCGAACATGTCCTTCAGTTTCTCGGTGGTTTCCGGGGTCAGCCTGGGGAGTTCCAACCCAAAGTTGGCACAGAGATCGGAAACGACCACACCGACGCTGCCCGCCAAAGTGATCACGGCGACGCGATTGCCTTTGGGAAGCGGCTGGGTGGAAAAAACCTTTGCGAAATCTTTGAGTTCGGTAAAATCATCGGCCATGATCATGCCGGTTTGCTTGACTGCCGCTTCGACAATCTTGGCGTTGCTGGCGATACTGCCGGTATGGCTCATGGCGGCTCTGGCGCCGGCTGCCGTGCGACCGCCGCTCAGGAAAATAACCGGTTTTTTGGCTGCGACTTTTTTGGCGATCCTGGTCAGGTTTCTGCCATCGGAGACAGTCTCCAGATACATGGAAATGACCTCGACGTCGTCTTTGTTGCCGAAGTATTCCAACAGGTCATTTTCATTGACATCGCATTTATTGCCAATCGAACAGACATGGCTGACGTTCAAACTTTCGTTGGCGACGATATCCGCCGCCATCCCCGCCGCTAAGAGACCGGATTGGCCGATGAGCACCACGTTTCCCTTCGGGACTTTTTTGGTCATTGGGTAAATGGAGGTGACAATGTCGCGGGAAACGATACCGGAGCAGTTTGGCCCCATTACCCGAATATTGTTTTTCTTGGCAATATCAACAATCTGCTGCTGAAAGACCTTACCTTCTCCGCCCATTTCAGCGAATCCGGCCGACTCGATAATTATGGCTTTGACTCCTTTTCTGGCACATTCCTCCACCGTTGCGACAGTAAGTTTCGGCGTTGGCAAAACCGTCACAGCCAGGTCGACGTCACCGGGGATATCGGTGACCGATCGATACACCGTGTATCCGAGAATCTCCTCCGATTTCGGATTAATTGGATACACCTTGCCGCTGAAGTCACTGCCCGCGATATTGTTGACAATTACATAGCCGAGCTTGCCGGGAGTTCCGCTGGCCCCAATGACAGCAATAGATTTTGGTTTGAAAAAAAGATCCATCATGATTGCACCGTCCTTGTGTCGTCTTATTGCATAATGTGTGGTTTACGCGGATAAAATTATTCTGGCATCAACGACTACGGCGCCATCTTTATACGCAAACACCGGGTTCATATCGATCTCTTCGATGCCCGGAGTCTCATTCACAAAGTTGGAAAGTTTGACGAGCATATCCTGGAGATACACCACATCCGCCGGTTCTTGCCCCCGATATCCCTGAAGAAGCTTTCTCCCCTGAATCTCGCTGGTCATCTCTTGGGCATCGATCTTCTCGATCGGAACGATTCTAAAGGACACATCCTTTAACACCTCAACCAGCACGCCCCCGAGTCCGAACATCAGCACCGGGCCAAAGCTTGGATCCTTGATCATGCCCATGATGATCTCCGTTCCGATCTTCGCCATACCCTGGACTGCCACCCCTTCGATATTCGCCTCAGGAGCATAGGCTCGGCATGAGGTCATAATCTCATCATAGGCCTTCTCAACCGCCATTTTATCAGGCAGATTGACCTTTACCCCACCGGAATCGCTTTTGTGGGTGATATCCACCGAGCTTACCTTGAGCACCACCGGATAACCGAGTTCCTCGCTGATCGAGACGGCCTTCTCTTTGGAGGTGGCAAGTATCGTCCTGGTGCAGGTTATCCCGGCCTCGCCGAGAATCTCTTTGGCCTCGATCTCGGTGAGAACCTTACGCTTCTCCGTTCTCGCCCTGTTCAGAATTTCTGCTGTTGGCATCGATCTTCCTCTCTTGTGTTTTGGGTCACGGCAAGAGAGGACTGAAACCAGCGCGCCAATTCTCTCTTGATGATAAAGAAATCTCTCATGGCTTACGCGGCGGTCAGTCCGCCATCGACGAAAATGGTCTGGCCGGTCACAAAACTTGCAGCCTCGGAAACCAGGAAAACCACCGCCCCGACCATATCCTCCGGCAGGCCGATCCGGCCCATCGGCACGGCTTTCGCGTATTTTGCGGCTAGTTCCGGATTCTCGGCAATATGTTTAGTGCCGGGGGTGATAACCAGGGCCGGGCCAAGAGCATTGACGCGAATCTGATGGGGCGCCCATTCCAGAGCCAGGGCTTTGGTGATCAGTTCCACCGCCCCCTTGGTGGCGCAATAGCCGGTGTTGCCGCCGGTGTAGCCGCGAATGCCGCGAACCGAGGAAAGATTGACGATGGCCCCGCCTTTTTGTTCACGCATGATTCGCCCGGCGGCCTGACAGGCGATCATCGTGCCTTTGACATTGACATCAAAGAGCCGGTCCCAGTCGGCCATCGGGTATTCGAAGGCATCCCGCTTTATATTCATCCCCATGGCATTGACCAGGATATCCACCCGGCCATATTTGGCCACCACCGCCGCGAACAGGTTTTTCATGCTGCTTTCATCGGTGACGTTCGAGGCAATGGCAATCGCCTCTTGGCCGGTTGCCGCGGTGATTTTCTTGGCCGCTTCGGTTATTGCTTCCTGGTTCCTCGAGGATACCACCACCGTCGCCCCGTGCATGGCAAGGCCCAGAGCCAGAGCCTCACCGATGCCTCCGGCGCCACCGGTTACAACCGCGATCTTGCCGTCCAGCTTGAATATATTTTTCATCATTTCCTCCTCAAAACTCTCCGTGATTTCCTGCGTTATTTCGACACGCTGCTGTTGCATGGCAATTTACATGCAAATATCGACGTGCTTAAGGCGTGACGATGAAGACCAATACTTCCGCCGGCTTACCGTTGTTGATGACCATATCGCGCTCCTCACCGGGTGCGATATAGACCAGGCCACCCTCTTCGAGAACATGCTTTTCGCCCCCGCCGCTGACGGTGATCGAGCCTTTAACGACAAAGTAAACCCTTTCCTTAGGCGAGGAACTGAGTTCCGCCCCGCCGTTCGGCTGAAAATACGAATAGCAGACCGTGGTGCGCTTCGACTGGGCCTCGGTTATCTTCTGCAGTCCATACACCCCGGAATGCTTGGCGGCATCGTATTGCACACCCTTGGCATCCTGTACGCTGATCATCTTGTCTCCCGTCCCGTGGTTGTCATTGGCAAAGGCATTGCGGCCGATGGTTCAGCCGCAACGCCCATGATCGATTGAGTTGCTTATCGGCGAACAAGGACAATCTCGCCAAGTTGGACATCTTTAGCGGTAACAAAGTCGAGCACCGCTTCTCCGTAGCTGGCGGCAGTCACTGTCACCTGATACCGCTCGTTTTTAGCCAAACCCTCGAATTCAAAATCGCCGAAGAGATCGGTGGTCGTCAAAAGCTCTCGCCCGCCGCCGCTCAGTTTCACCTGTACCCCTTGCGCGCATTCGCTCGCTTTATCCTTAAGCACCACCTCCCCGGCGACAAAGCGCTTAGGGATGCCGACATATTTGACGAGCGGCTTGGTTTGATATTCCGGATGCAGCTCTTCAAGCGGTAGTTTCCCGGCAAGCCCGGCAATTTCACTGGTCGGATCGTCGAGATCGCCGAACACCAGGGCGCCGGTGGGGCAGGACTCGACGCACCTCGGCAGTTTTTCCCCTTCGTCGAGACGGTGGGCGCAGAGGGTACACTTTTGCGGCAGTTCCAGGTCGCTGTTCCAGAAGATCACCCGATACGGGCAGGCGTTGACGATCCCCTGCTGCCCTTTGGCCTTCACCGGATCGATCATAACGATCCCGTCCTTGCGCCGGTAGACCGCCCCATCCCGGGCGGCACCGACACAGGGGGCGTCCTCGCAGTGCAGGCAGGGCTTGGGGATATAGTCGAGTTTCGGTTTTGGATATTGCCCCCGCTCGATTTCCTGGATCTGCATCCAGAACTGTCCACCAACCGGCTGGGCGGCGGAGTAGCCCGGATAGTCGTTGCCGAAGTATTCATCACGGCAGGCCAGGAAACAGTTGTAGCAGCCGCTGCATTTTTTGACATCTATCAGAATGGAGTATCGAGACATGGCATCAGCCCTCCCATTTTTCGATTTCGATAAGGCACGAGTTCGGGGTCATCCCCGGCGCGTTCTTGGAGACCATCCGTGACGGGGTGAGCATATTGACGCAACCACCCTTGTCCGGAGAATCGGCCCGACCGGGAATAAGCGGATCGTATTTTGCCGACGAGGCATAGCTGTGGATGATGCCCGGCCGAATCCGCTCGGTCACTACGGCTATGCACAGGACCTTGGCCCGGTCGTTGTAGAGGCTGACGATGTCACCGTTTTTAATGCCGCGCAGCTCTGCATCCTCTGGATGAATGCGGGCCGGCCACCAGGCATAGCCGTCTTTTTTGATGCGGTGCCCCGGGATATCATCCAGCCAGTCGGTATGTTTGTCGTAGTGGCAGTGGAAGGTAAAGCGCGGGTGCGGCGACAGCAGCTGCAGCGGATATTTTTTGAAGATCTCGCTGTGGTGCCCTTCCCAGCTGGGGATATAGCGCGGCGAAACGGGACGTTCCTGGTCATCGGGAAACTTCGATTTCAGGCTCTCCGAGACGAACTCGATCTTGCCGCTGTAGGTCCCCAGTTCCGCCCCTTTTTCGGTATTGCGCTTGGGGTTATTGGTATCCGGGGTGTCGCACGACCGCCCTTCGGCAAACCAGCGCAGCGACGGGGTTGACTGGTAATCGTCGGGGATATTGATGATATGGTAGCCCTTGCTGTTGAACTCCTCCCAGGAAATGAGCCCCGGCAGATCCGAGGAATCGAAGAAATCCTTGACCCAGTCGACCTCGGAACGGCCGTCGGTGAATTTTTCTTTCATCCCGAGACGCTCGGACAGCAGGGTAAAGATCTCGTAGTCGGACTTTGACTCCCACAGCGTCTCGATGCACTTCTGCTGGCGGACGACAATGCGGTAGTTGCAGCCGCTGCTGGCGTGGCAGGTATAACCGCCGCAGGCCCCCCACTCGCCGACGTCTTCCCGCTCGAAATTGGTGCAGGCGGGGAGAATGATATCGGCCATGCGGGTCTCGCTGTTGAACCAGACATCCTGGTTGATCACGAACTCCAGTTTCGGGCTCTGGTACATCCGCACCCATTTGGTGGTATCGCTCATGGTTCCCATGAAGGAACCGCCGTAGCGGTAAAAGAGGCGAACCTCCGCATGACCTGCCATCGGATAGGTGAAGTGCTTGAACTGCTGCTCCAGCGACTGGCCGCAGAAACCCTCGCCGTACCAGCTCACCGGCGGATCGAGGATCGCCTCCGGCAGGGTCAGCCGCCACAGCCGCTGCTTGGTCGGATTGACCGGCAGAAAGTGGGCGATTTTGGCGGTTGAGACCCGGCCCTGAAGATCGGCATAGGCCGGAAACCAATGGGTGACGTCGCTTGGCGCGCCCATGGTCGTGCCCCAGATCGAGCGGCCGGGTTTGCCCAGCCCCTGCATGGCCTGCAGCAGCACCATCATCCGGGCCCATTCGGTGCCGTAGGCCTGGCGGCAGGCCCCACCCTCACCGCCGCGGGCACCGCCCGACAGGACCGTGCGCTTCGCCGCCCACTCCCGGGCGAGGGCGCGGATGACCCGGGCTTTGACGCCGGATTCCTCTTCGGCCCACTCCGGGGTCTTCGGCCGGCCGTCACTGTCGCCCAGCACGTAACCTTTGAACTCGTCAAAACCGAGGGTCCGGTCCCTGACGTATTCCTTGTCGTAGATGTCCTCGGTGATCCAGACATGGGCAATGGCCATGGCCAGACAGGTATCGGTGCCGATGCGCGGGGCGATCCATTTGCCTTCCATGACGCCGGCGGTAAAGTTGTGGAAAGGGTCGATAAAGACCATTTTGACCCCTTTTTCCTTCAGCCACTGGCGCCAGAGCGCCGACTCCTGGCCGGTATAGGTGCCCCGGGTCGAGTCCGGATCGTTCGACCAGAGGACGATCATCTCGGCGTTTTTCAGCGAGTCCTCGAGCAGATCGTACTGTTCGGGCATCCCCAGACGCCAGTAGAAGCCGTAGGTGTGGGTCGCTCCCCAGTGCCACCCCTCCCAGCTGTCGGGATTGTCGAAGACCGGAGTGAATTCGAGGAGGTTCATGAAACGGGCAAACGGCCCCATCTTATAGCCAACGATGCCCCAGTTGTGATGGGAAGAGGTTAAACCGCTGATCGCCGAGCCGCCGTAGGTCTCCTTGATCCGCTTTATCTCACCGGCGACGATGTCCAGAGCCTCGCCCCAGGAGATTCGTACATAGGGAGATTTGCCGCGATTCTGCGGATTACGATCGCCGTTTGGATCGAAGTCGACCCTTTTCATCGGGTACTTGATGCGCTCGTCGGAGTATATCCGCCGCCGGTCCGCATGAACGTAGGGCGCCACCGCAAATTTCTTGGGCGGGGAGTATTTTTTGCCGCCCGCCTCGATCGTCCACGGCTTGAAGTCCCGATCGTCGGCCACCAGAGGGCGGATG
>JBBRGP010000065.1:0-10953 GCA_038224105.1 Desulfobulbales bacterium
GGCTACACGGCGCCCACGGCGCTAGCGGCGCTGGTCAGGGATCAACTCCCCGCGGCTCTGCCTTTGACGGCCGCCCTTGACCTCGGCTGCGGCACCGGCCTGTCCGGGGCGTCATTCAGGGAGATGACCAGGCGCCTGGTCGGTGTCGATGTGTCGGCGCGGATGCTTGCCAGGGCGGCCGAGAAAAACCTCTACGATCGCCTTGAGCACCAGGAAATTTTGTTCTTTCTGAACGGGGACGGAGAGAGCTACGACCTATTTATCGCCGCCGATGTCCTGGTCTATCTCGGCGACCCGAAACCGCTGTTCCCGGCCCTTGCCGCCAGGGCAGCCGCCACCGCCGTGGTCGCCTGTTCCATCGAACGGACGGGGCATGGCGACGGGTATGAGCTGCTCCCGTCGGGCCGTTATGCCCACAATCCCCTCTTCCTGCTCGAATGCGCCGCATCCTCCGGTTTCACCGTGCTTGCCCATCAACCCCATCAGATCCGCAAAGAAAACGGGGCGTGGCTGGCCGGAGATCTCTATCTCTTTATACGAGCAGGGGCAAACTGAGTCTCCCCTCCCCGGCCGGTCACCATCAGGTGAAGCCCCAGACGCCGTAGTTGGGACCGAAGAGTTCCCAGTTTTTGCTGTTGCGGGTTGCAAACCATGCGCCAAAGCCAAGATCGCTGCGGGTTCCGACGTAGGGAAACGACAGATAAAAGCGGGCGCTGTCCCGCCGGTCCGGTTTTCGGCGAAGACGCATCCGCGGGTTCTCGGCCTGCGCCTCCTGCAGGAGGAGGAGGGCCTCTTCCAGGTCCGGCAGGGGAACCGTCAGGGTATAGTTGTATTCTTCTTGCACGGCACCGGCCTCCATGAAAAATTAAAAATGAAAACAAAACACTCAACCGTTGGTAACGAGCCGGAGGGAAGAACTTCCGGTGGTCGGCCCGTTCTTCTCCGGCGGTTCCCCGGGTTGGTCATCCCTCCTGATCGGAAAAGATTTTCTCCAGGGCCGGCACGAGATCAAAGGCAATTTCCCGCAAATACCCCTGCCACTGCTCGCCAAAGCGGTAAAAGGCCATGGATGCCAGTTTTTTGGTAATGAGGGCATCTCTATAGGGTTGCAGTGGTTTGACATTCAGAAGGGAAATTATCGACTCCTCGCCAAGGGTCTCGCGCAACACCGCCGGAACGTAGTGAGCGATGACCTGTCGGACCAGGCTGGGCGCCCCGAGGATCTCGGCAATCCGTCCCTCCAGCTGCTCCTGCAGGGCAAAAATCTGCTCGCTGGTGCTCTCCGAGAGGACAAAGAGCGGCAGGGACGACTCGGCTTCATGAAGGCGCAGCAGCAGGCCCGTCTCCAGACGGGCATAACGCGCCACCAGCCCGAGGATGTCCTTGATCAGGGCCCAGCGCATCGCCGGATTGTTCTGTAATTTGTCCTCGTAGTCATCCTGGAGCAGGAGAGCGGTCAGCACCTCGGCAATCGAGCTGCTGAACACCCCGCCCTTGTTGGCCGTCGAATCCTTGATCTGTTTGATGGACGACTGGGTGGCGATATGACGCCTGGCGCCATCGTCAAAAAAGACGTTGGCCCCTTCGACGATAAATTGCAGCTCCTGAAAGAGGTCGAGGAACTGGCGGACGTTGCCGTGGTGAATGGTGTCCTTGAAGCCGCCGCAGGGAATGAAGGCGCGGATATTGGCCTGGCAGATAAACCGGCGATTTTCTGGATCGGCGAGAAAATTTCGGTGAAACAAGGCGCC
The DNA here is from genome assembly GCA_038224105.1 of Desulfobulbales bacterium. Taxonomy (GTDB): domain Bacteria; phylum Desulfobacterota; class Desulfobulbia; order Desulfobulbales; family Desulfocapsaceae; genus Desulforhopalus_A. The sequence goes on from JBBRGP010000065.1 coordinate 1,752, forward strand.
GTCGCGAACCACCGTCCCATCGGGCAGGCTGACGTTACCAGCCCCGACCGGCACCCGAAAACCCTGACTGCTGAGCCTTTCCTCGGGAAAGCCGAGGGAATTGACCCGCGGCCGGGAGTGGCGCATGAAGGCCAGCTGCGTCAGCGCCTCCTTATCCAGACCCAGCGGATCGAAGAGGACCGAACCGCCATCGATGATCAGACAGATCTTTCCCTTGTAGCACTGGACCTGGTTGGCCCCGAGATCGCCGTCCGGGCCGCCGGTGATCATCAGGTTCAGGTCTTCTTCCGGCTCGTGATAATGGTCGATGAGGGCTCTGAAGCTGCTCATGATGGAGGTGGTGGTCATTCCGGAGACCTCAATCCTGCCGCCGATTTTCGCATGGATCTTGGCCATGTCACTGGTCAGGCAAAGCGATTTTCCTTCCACCTGCAGTTCGACCCCCTGCTCGCCACGGTCATAAAGACCGAAGGTCTCCCCCCCGGCCAGCAACCCGTAGGTATCGTGGGGTATGCCGAAACTCTTGCCGGTGGTGATGGTCCGCCAGTATCGGTAGCCTTTGGCCCTGGCGTGGTAGGCGACATCGTCCATGAGCTGGGCGGTGCCTTCGTCCGGCCCGAAAAAGACCATCTCCGGCCTGCCGTAGTAATCGACAATGAAGTCGTCGGGGAGCATCAGGTCGATGATCCCTTCGGTGTAGTCGTTCAAAGCCTCCTTGTGGCAGTCGGCATAGTCGGGCAGCGGGATAACCACCCCCTTCGAGCCGCTTTCGCAGATATCCTTGTGCTTGAGACGCTGGGCCTTGGGCCCGAGGGCATAGTTGAGCAGCACCGCATTGTCGAGCTCCGTGTCATAGTTTGAGCGCGAGACCCGGATCAGCCGCAGGCCGCCCCGGGCAATGTCGGCGGCCCGCATATGGGTGCCGCAGGAATAGTGGCCGTTCACAAAAAATATGCCGTACACCAACCCGCTGAAAACCAGGGGATCGAGAATGGTATTGGCAAAGCGGAAGGCAAAGGAGCGCTTCTCAGGTTTATAGAAATTGGTCTTCTGGGTACAGCCGATGATCCTGAACATAAATTTGAAGATCTCATAGCCGAGCGGGAAGTCGATGAACCTGCTGGCGATAATCTTGTCGAACTCCTGCCACTTGCTGTCGAGCTCATCGTCGGAAATATGGGGGGACACCGCCGGCGCAAATTTCCGCTCAAAAATGCGGTAGAGAAAGGCAATGAGATCCGGAGAATTGGCCACCGTCTCCCGGATCAGTCGGGCCGAATAGGTCGATTTATTGGCGCTCTGGATCCGTTTGGCGAAGGCCTCGCGCTGGTCCTTGCTCGCCAGATTCTCGAGAATTTCCCGATCGGCAAGGTTCTCGCTCTCCTTGAAAATGAAGAGATGGGTGAAATCGATGGCATTGCCGGCAAAGAGCATTTCCTGGAAACGGATTTTACTCTGGAGATAGAGATCCTTGATCGGCCCGACTGAAAAAGCGAGGAAGGAGCGGAGATCGGCGAGCACGCCATCCTCCTGCTTTCTCGTCAATTCACCCCCGACGTAGAGGGTGCAGATCGATGACGGTACCGCTGCCTGACCGAGATAGGGTTCCCAGTAGGCGCGCTGCAGGGTGAGGCCGTGGTCCTCGAGAATTTTGCGCAGCACCGGCAGTTGGGGCGAAGCAAAATCGGAATTGAACATCAGCCGGGTCTCATCGCTCTCCGGCAAGTTGAAGACCCAGATCAGAGGCGTCAACGACCGTTCACGCTCCCTCAGGAATTTTTCGTAGCGCCTTCTTGTTGGTTCCGGCGTGACATCATAATCACCGGCCAGGGCGAAGAGAAAGTGGGATTGGCCAAAATCCTCCCGGCGAAAATCGGCCACCGTTTCCGGCATGATGATATAGGTGCAATAATCACTCTCCCGGCTGTAGTAATATTCGCGGCGGTGGCCGGAAATCAGCGGTTCAAGCAGCGCCTCCATGCTTTCCCGGGTCTCTCCCGTGGCGATCCGCACCCATTGGACGGTCCCGGACTGGTTTGCCTCGAAGTCGATCTGGGCGACGCGGCCGGATAAAACCACCCGACCGTCAACGACCTTGATCGAGGTGGCGATCGACTGGAGCAGGTTGGTCAGCGGCGCCTTGCGAATTTTTTGAAAGAAATATCGGGACAGGCCGAGATCGTGGAGGAGAATCCCCGCCGCCAGATTAAGGCTGTTGGCGGTCAGCAACCCTTCCGCGGAGAGGTCGATGACCGCCTCATAGAGAACCCGCAGGTCGAGTCCGACGCTTTCGGCCTTGGCAATAATCTCAGCCCCCTTGGAACGGAAGAAGTTGCTGCTGGGAAAAGGTTCCATAATGTCTCCTTTTGTACCGCAACCATCGGGAAAAGCTTTGACCCTTTCAGGCCCGGGCAGGGTCGCACCCGGCGAGAGCCGCCGCGGATTTGACAAAGCGCCGGAAATTACCGGCGGTACTGGGCGCCAAGGACGAGGCCGAGATCGAAGGCCCGGTTGTTCATGGCCAGGAAATCCTTGGGCACCCGGTCGGCTACCGCCGCCATCACCGATTGCGGGCGCATCATTTCGGTGATCCCGAGCAGAGCGCCGAGAACACAGATGTTGAAGACCACCGGCTTGCCGATCTTCTCCACGACCGTTTCGTACATCGGCAGTTCGATCTGCTTGGCATCGACCTTCCGCGTCGTTTGGACAAAGCGGCGGTCGGTCAGCAGGGTGCCCCCCGGACGAATGATCGGCGAGTAGGTGTTATAGGCCTCCTGGGTCAGGCAGACGAGTATGTTCGGCTCGGTGACTTCCGGAAAATTGATGTCGCTGTCGGAGATGATGATATCGCTGCGGGTTGCCCCGCCGCGGGCCGCTGCCCCGTAACTCTGGGACTGGGTGGCATTCAACCCCTCGTAGATAACCGCCGCCTCGGCGAGGATGATGGCGGCGGTGATCACCCCCTGGCCACCGGAACCCGAGAATACCAAGCGTATCCTGTTCATGACTGCTTCTCCTTCATGGCCTGAACGATGATCTTGTCGTACTCTTCGCAGTACTCCGGTCGCTCCTTCTCAACGAAAATCCCCCGGGGGATGAGACCAGGGTTCTCCTCGAGGGCCTTGGAGCCGAGCTTGGCGGTGTTCTCCTTGTAAAGTCCGAGCATACTGACCGCATCGCCTTCCTTGTTTTTCCGGCCGAAATGAGTCGGGCACTGGGAGAGAATTTCGACTACCGAAAAGCCCTTATGGACAATGGCCTGGGCGAGCAGCTCCGTGCACTCCTTGGCGTGATAGGCGGTGGTCCGCGCCACAAAGGATGCTCCCGCCGCCCGGGCCAGTTCGACAACGTCAAAACTGCTGTCGATGGTCCGGTAAGGCGCGGTTGTAGCCTTCACCCCCGGTCCTGAGAGGGGCGAGAACTGGCCGCCGGTCATGCCGTATATCCGGTTGTTCATGACAATGGCGGTGATGTCGATATTGCGCCGCGCCGCGTGGATGAAGTGATTGCCGCCGATCGCCAGGGCATCGCCGTCGCCCATCGGCACCAGGACCTTCAGTCTCGGTTGACTCAGTTTAACCCCGGTGGCAAAGGCCAGGGCCCGGCCGTGCAGGGTATGCAGGGAATGGAAATCGACATAGCCGGAGATTCTCGCCGAACAGCCGATTCCGGAGACCATGACGATCTCGTTTTTCGGCAGCTGCAGCTGTTCCACGGCCCGCACCAGGGCATTGAGAATGGTGCCGTGACCGCAACCGGGACACCACATGTGGGGAAAGAACCGTTCCCGTAAATAGTCTTTAACCGCCATATTATACTCCCCTCCCCTGGATGACCCGAAGGAGCTGTTTGATATCAGAAGGGGTGATGAGCTTGCCGTCGATCCGGTTGGCGAGAAATACCCGGTCCGGCTTGTTCACCGCTGCCTTAACCTGGGTCAGGATCTGCCCCATATTCATCTCAACCACCAGCACCGCTTTGGCATCGGCACATTTCTCCTTGACCAGCTCTCTCGGGAACGGCCAGAGCGATTGCAGTTCGAGAACCCCGATCTTTTCCCCCTTGTCTCGCCGGTTCAGGGCCAGGTGGATGGCCGATCGCGCCGACGAACCGTAGGATACCAGGATATATTCCGCCCCCTCGAGAAAGTGTTCTTTGTAGCGGGTGATGGTCTGGACATTGTTTTCGATCTTATCGACGAGATGGCGCAGCAGGCCGCTGACCAGCTTCGGGTTGTTGGAGGGAAACCCCCACATATCGTGAAACAGCCCGGTGACGTTATACCGATGCTCCCCGCCAAAATCGGACATCGGCAGCCGTCCGTCCTCGCGCGGGAGATAGGGGTGATAGTCGACGTCCTTGGCGACCGAGGTCCGCAACCGGTCAACGATCTCAAGCTCGCCCGGGTCGGGGACGACCAGCTTCTCCCGCATGTGGCCGACGACCTCGTCGAAGAGCAGGATTACCGGGGTGCGGTAGGTTTCGGCCATATTGAAGGCATCGACCGTCATCCTGAACACATCCTGATGATTGGAGGCGGTGAGGGCGATGATCGCATGATCGCCGTGGGTTCCCCACCTGGCCTGATTGACATCGCCCTGGCTGACATGGGTGGGATTACCGGTTGATGGTCCGCCTCTCTGAATATTGGCGATGACACAGGGAATTTCCGCCATGCAGGCATAGCCGATGGCCTCCTGCTTCAGGGAAAAGCCCGGCCCGCTGGTGGCGGTCATAACCTTCTTGCCGGTAAGCGAAGCACCGATAATGGCACACATCGAGGCGATTTCATCCTCCATCTGGATGAACTTCCCGCCTATTTCCGGCAGACGTTCGGAGAGCTGTTCGGCAATTTCCGTCGAAGGCGTGATCGGATAGCCGGCGAAAAAATCGAGTCCGGCGTAGAGCGCCCCTTCCACGCAGGCCTCATTGCCCTGCACAAAGCGAATCTTCTTAACCATTCTCCTTCCCCTCCTCGAGTTCTACCTCGATGGCCAGGTCCGGACAGCGGAGCTCACACATCCGGCAGCAGATGCATTCCTCCGGCCGGACCACCGTTGCCTTATCAGCTGCATCCAGTTCCAGGACCTTGGTCGGACACAGACTGACGCAGATTCCGCAGCCCTTGCACCAGTCCCGGTTGATCATAATCGTTTTTAGTTTCTGCCTGGCCATACTCAACCTCTACCTTGTTTTATTCGAAGAAAGCAACTCTTTTATGCAGCCGCCCCGAGGCTACTCCGCCGCCATAAAAGGATACGGGAAATCGGCGGGGGGAACAAATGTTTCCTTGATAGTCCGGGGAGAAACCCAGCGCATGAGATTGGCCTGAGAACCGGCCTTATCGTTGGTCCCGGAGGCTCTGCCACCGCCGAAAGGCTGCTGGCCGACCACCGCCCCGGTCGGTTTGTCGTTGATATAGAAATTTCCGGCCGCATGTTCGAGTTCAGCCACCGCCAGGCTCACCGCCGCCCGGTCTTGGGCGAAGATTGAACCGGTGAGGGCGTACGCCGACGAGGCGTTGCAGAGTTCGAGAGTCTCGGCAAATGCATCGTCTTCGTAGACGTAGACGGTCAGGACCGGCCCGAAGATTTCTTCCACCATGGTCTTAAAATGGGGATCGGAGGCCAAAATGACCGTAGGTTCGATGAAGTAGCCGACCCTGTTGTCGCGGGTGCCGCCGATGAGAATTTCCCCCCCCTCATTATTTCTTGCGTAATCGAGATAGCCGGCGATGGTGGTGAAGGCATTCTCGTCGATGACCGCCCCGACAAAATTACGGAAATCAGTGGGCGGCCCCATTTTGATCTTGGCCATTTCGGCGCGCAGTCCGGACTCGACCGCCGGCCAGAGTGACCGAGGAATGTAGGCCCGGCTGGCGGCCGAACATTTCTGGCCCTGATATTCAAAGGCCCCCCTGACCAGCGCCGTCACCAGGGTTCTCTGGTCGGCACTGGCATGGGCAAAGACGAAATCCTTGCCGCCGGTCTCGCCGACGATCCGCGGATAGGATTTATAGCCGGCGATGTTTTTGCCGATGGTCCGCCACATCTCCTGGAAAACCCTGGTCGAACCGGTGAAGTGCACCCCGGCCAGATGGGGGTCGGCCAGACAGATGTCACCTACCACTGCGCCCGTACCGGGGACAAAATTGATGACCCCCGCCGGCAGCCCCGCCTCTTTGAGAATCTTCATGAACAGGTAGGGGGTGTACACCAGCGACGATGCCGGTTTCCAGACCACCGTGTTGCCCATGATCGCCGGGGCGGTCGGCAGATTGCCGGCAATCGCGGTGAAGTTGAACGGCGTCACCGCCAGGACAAAGCCTTCCAGTGGCCGGTGTTGGACATAATTCCAGACTCCGCTCGACGATTCCGGCTGTTTCTCATAAATTTCCTGAGCATAGCGGACATTGAAACGGAGGAAGTCGATGAGTTCGCAGGCCGCGTCGATCTCCGCCTGATAGGCGGTTTTGCCGCCGGCCAGCATCGAACCGGCGTTGATCTTGGCCCGGTATTTGACGGACAGAAGATCCGCCGCCTTTAAAAAGATGGCGCACCGCTCCTCCCAGCGAAATGACTGCCACATTGGTTGGGCGGTCACCGCCGAGGCGATGGCCCGGCGGACTTCTTCCGGACCAGCCTGATGATAATTGGCAAGAACGTGGTTATGGTCGTGGGGCATGACCACCCGGCCAAGCCGTCCGGTTCTTATCTCCTCGCCGCCAATGATCAAGGGGATATCGAGCTGGGTGCCGGCTGCCTCGGCGAGGGCCTCTTTCAATCTGGCCCTTTCCGAACTGCCGGGGGCATAATTCAAAATAGGTTCGTTGACCGGTTTCGGGATATTGATTACCGCATTGTTCAAGATATTCATCGCGCTCTTGCTCTCTGGTTGCATTTATCGGAATGGTTCCGCCGTTACTCTCTCACTTACCCTTTCATAAACAGGGCTTTGACAATGACCCCGGCCATTTTCGGATTTTCCTTCAATCTTCTCGTGCAGTAGCCGAACCACTGGTCACCAAAAGGCACATAGACCCGCATGCGATGGCCCTTATCGACAATCGACTGGCGAAGGGCCGGGGTCACCCCATACAGCATCTGAAATTCATAACCACCCTGGGGCACCCGGTATTTGTCGATCAGTTTGTATACCCCTTCGATCACCGACAGGTCGTGGCTGGCAATCGCCGGATACATCTTCTCCCGGAACATGTAGTCAATATCCTCGAGAAACCGGGCATTAATTTCCTCATATTTTTTATAGGCGACCGACTCCGGTTCGACGTATATACCTTTGCACACTCGCAGGTTTACCGGATTCTCGGCGGTGTGGAGATCTTTCATCGCCTCGATGTCCTGACGAGTCCGCTTGAGATAGGCCTGGACGACGAGGCCGACATTGCCGGGAAATTCAGCTTTTAATTTTCGGTAAAGCTCGATCTCCCGGTCGGTACACGGCGAATCTTCCATGTCGATACGGACGAAATTACCAAAGGATGCCGCCTTGGCGACGACTTCCCGGATATGGGCATAGGCGACATCCTTGTCGAGAAGCAGGCCGAAAAAAGTAGGCTTGAGCGAATAGTTGCCGTTTACGCCAGCCTTCTCGGCTGCTTCAACGACCTCCAGATATTCCTTTTTATTGGCCTCGGCCTCGGCGAGAGTAGTGATAAACTCGCCCAGAACATCGAGGGTGGTCATAATCCCCTGCCCGTTCAATTTCTTGGCGTTGACAATCGCTCCCGCCAGGGTCTCACCGGCGATATATTCTTTGGAAAACATCCACACCAGGCTTTTCGGCATATGCGGAAGAAGCCCGGCGATCAATCTGTTGAACATCGTGATACCTTTTACCTTAAGTTCTGAGAAAGTGGGCAATCCGGCACCTTGCCGGCATCCGCCCGTTTGCCCCGCGCCCGGCGGCCCCCGGTGTGTTTTCTGAAGAAAAACCTTCCGTCGACCGGGTTAATTGTATACAATTATTGGACACAAAATTAGTACGTTTTTACAGGTGGTATGTCAACATTTTTTGTGTATATTAAACAAATAGTTTTTAATTTGATCATGTGCAAATTTTCTCAGCGGAAAGAAGCCGACCGCGTCAGGCAACTGGCCGTGCCTTTCCCGGGAGGATGTACCTTTCTCTGGCAAGAGAAAGGGCAAAGCGGACTTCAAGGGGTGTGCAAAATTCTTTAAACGCAGGCTATATGGGCAAATCGAGGAAGATTAATTCTGAAGACGCTGTGTATCGCAAGCTGAAAACGGCGATCCGAAAACGCTACATTAAACAGGGCAGCCAGCTGGTCGAGGTTGCCCTGGCGCAGCAGCTCGGGGTCAGTCGGACTCCAGTCAGAAGCGCCATCAAGCGGCTGGAGGCTGAAGGGCTGGTAAACAGCATCCCCAATCGCGGAGCCTTTGTCATAACTCCTACCCAGAAGGAGATAGAGGAGACTTTTCTGGTCCGCGCCCAACTGGAGATCATGGCCACCAGGCTGACCTGCGCCCATATCTCGCCTGCCCAGACCAACGAACTCCGCCAACTCATTATCATTGAAACCCAAGTCTTTGATGCGAACAACCTGGACGAATACTATGCCGCAAACGACAATCTCCACCTGAAGATTGCCGAGTTGAGCGGCAACCGGGTCCTGTTCTCCTATATCAAGGAACTTCTCGACAGGACCAGAATATATCTGATTCTCTACGACCCGTTCTACAAGCTCGAATACAGTCCGACGGCGGAACACGAGGCTATCGTCGACGCCCTGGCGGCCCACGATCCGGACCGGGCCTGTGTCGCGGTCATCGCCCACATCAACAGCTCGATCAACGGCCTCGAGTCGGCCGGCCAGCTGCCCGAAGACTACCTCTCTTTGTAGCAAGGGGCAATCACACCAGCTCGGCCATAACCAGGTTGGCAAACGGCCGGCCTTTACCGGTGAGCCGCAGATGGTCATCCTCCAGTTCGACCAGCTCGAAGTCGATGAGCCTCGTCAGGGTTTCCCCATAGTAATTCTGGAGATCGAGGTGATAGCGGGCCATCAATTGCCGGCACGACACCCCGCCGATCATCCGTAACCCCATGATCACCGTTTCCCGAAAGGAGGCCTCACGAGAGAGACACTCCTTGTCCACCACCGCCGGTTCACCCGCCATCAGGCGCCGGATATATTCCCTGGCATCGGTAACCCGCA
>JBBRGP010000066.1:0-10714 GCA_038224105.1 Desulfobulbales bacterium
GACTGAGCAGCATCCAGAAAAAGGGGACAGCCACCATATATACCAGGGCATTATGGCGGAAAAAACCAAGGAGGAGATAGGCGAGCAGCAGCAGTCCCCACTGGCTGGCGGAGAAATGGCAGTCGCCGTCCCTGCTCCGGCGGGAGGTGACAACGAAAAAAATTCCCCAGGCGGTGACCAGCAGGGCAAAAGGGATATCCTTCCACAAGGCCAGATTATAGAGATGAATGGGTATCGAGAAGAGGAGAAGCAGGAAGAGCGGTGCCAGCAGCCAAAAGGATACCCCGGATTTCAAAATCCTCGCGAAAACAAAAGCGATGAGCAGCGAGGTCGCCAGGATCTGGGTAACGGGCACGACCGCCGGATGGTTCCAGAGCCCCCGGAGGTACATGTAAAAAATCTGATTGAGGATCGGATGGGTATTGAGATAGACATCGGGCAGTCCGGAAGCACGCCAGATCGCCAGGGAATCCGGAGACATTATTCCCGGCCAGAACGGGGCAAAAACGACACCGTTCACCACCGCGAAAAGGAGCGCAAAACCCCAGAACGGCCGGCGGTCCCGTGCCAGGAAAAAGGGGATCACTCCTTTTGCCTGGCGAATCAGGGTGACCATTTGCCAGAGGAGCCAGACATTAACCAGGGCAAACAGCACCCGAAACGAAAATCTGACCGGGTCGAAATACCGTTTCAAAGAACCGTTCGGCTGCCTGAAAAACCAGGTGCCGGCGGAGGATGAACCATCCGGCGGCAGGAGAGTGCAGCTGTCTTCCCGGCAGAGGGAGACGGCTGACAAGGGTACCGGATAACCGGGGTCCAAGTTCTGCAGGTACAGTCGTTTGATGCGATATCGCGGCAGTTCGACCGCAAATTGAAAAGACCCATCGGGCTGGAGCAGATAATAGTCATACGGTTTTTCGTCGTAGCGGCCGCTTGCGGTATACAGATCATGGGTTGAGGTGATGCCGTTGATCTCGACCGCCACCCTGCCAAAGTAGTAGCTGTTGGCAAAGACGATGCGAACGTGCTCTTTTACCGGGGCATGAAACTCGAATTCCGGCTGGTCAGGTGTCAATTGGAGCGCCAGTCGGTCATGAAAAATAGACCGGGGCCGGACACTTTTTAAATCGAAATCCTTGCCGTCGATAATGATTCGGACGATCGAGGCATTGACGCTTGCGGAGGCGGGGTGCTTTTCCTGTAAAGCCCTGATCCGGATATGCTGTTGTTCCGCTCCGTCAAGAAGCGGGATATTGACCAGGACGGTCCGCGATTCATACTCATTTAAGCCCGCCCCGGAATCCCAGCGCAGGGCGAGCCCCGCCTTTCCCCGTTCGGCAGTGCCTTTGACCTGCAGGCGCGCCGACTCATACCAACCGTTAGAGAAGACTCCCCAGACCAGGAACAGCAAAAAACCAAAAAATATGTAGAGGTACTTGTTTTTGTTCACAAGAGAGTGGCGCCGCTATATCAATGACCGAGAGGTCAGGTCGGCAAAATAGGCGATGGTCCGCTGCAGACCTTCCTCCAGAAATATCGTCGGACTCCAGCCGAGCTTGGTCCTCGCCAGGGTGATATCGGGTTTTCTTTGCCGGGGATCATCGGAGGGCAGAGGCTTGAAGACGATCTGCGATTTTGCCCCGGTCATCCGGATGACCTTCTCCGCCAGTTCAAGGATGGTAAATTCATCGGGGTTGCCGGTATTGACCGGTCCGGTAAAATCATCGGGACTATCCATCAGCAGCAGAAAGGCCTCGATCAGATCATCGACATAACAAAAGGACCGGCTCTGGCTGCCGTCGCCATAGACGGTGATCGGGTCCCCGCGCAGCGCCTGGACGATGAAATTGGAGACTACCCGGCCATCGTTGGGGTGCATCCGCGGCCCGTAGGTGTTGAAGATTCTCGCGACCTTGATGCGTATGCCATGCTGGCGATGATAGTCAAAAAAGAGGGTTTCGGCGCAGCGCTTCCCCTCGTCGTAACAGGACCGGGTGCCGAGGGGATTGACATGCCCCCAATAGGTTTCCGGCTGAGGATGAATCTGGGGATCGCCGTAGACCTCGCTGGTCGAGGCCTGAAAGATCTTGGCCTTGATCCGTTTGGCGAGGCCAAGCATGTTTATCGCCCCATGCACCGAGGTCTTGGTGGTCTGGACCGGATCAAACTGGTAATGGATGGGCGAGGCGGGACAGGCCAGGTTGTAAATCTCATCGACCTCGAGATAAAGAGGAAAGGTTACATCGTGCCTGATCAGTTCAAAGAGAGGGTTGGCCAGCAGATGCAGGATGTTTTTCTTCGAACCGGTGAAGAAATTATCGATGCACAGTACTTCATGACCGTCCCGCAGCAGCCTTTCACAGAGATGCGACCCGAGAAACCCCGCCCCACCCGTCACTGCTATCCGTTTATTGGTATGCATTATCAACCCTCTCTTTTGATTACCCTGGCCGCCAGCCCCGGCGCCCGAAATGAATGGGGGAGGATAAACTACGTCAGGGTAAAAAGCAAATGTATTGCATGGCCAACACCCAGGCTTGCCCGCCCGAACTGCCGGCCGCTCCGTCCTTTTCCGTTCGGCTCTTGCCAGGAACTTGCAATGGTCAGGCAACACCGCCCCAGCCCTTGCGCTCCTCTCGTCATCGCCTGGAGGCCGAACCAGATAAAAGCCGCCCCGCCCTGCCGCGCACCCGGTCGAGGAAACGCGTGATTCTGGCAAGGCCGTGCGGTGCCGATCCCAGTTCCCTCCGACCAAAGAAGGTCAGCGCCTGGGCGAAACTCCACTCCCGCACCTCGATCTCGATCGCGATCTCTTCCCCGGCCGGCAGATTGGCAAGAGGGGGAAGAAAGAGTTGCGGGTCCTCGCCGTAGGCCTCAAGTATGGGGTACGGCGAGGTCCTTAGGGCATACGCGGTGCCAGCCACGCCGACGTCATCCCAAGAACCCCCTTCCCGCCAATGACCAAAGACGGTGCCGGACTTGGCGCCGGACACCGTCAGCGATCTGATCTCGACAATCCCCATGGAGACGCTGGGGTCGACCCGCAGCACCTTTGGGGGGAAGGCACAAGGCACGACCACCCGGCACCGGCACCAGCAGCCGCTGCGGTAGCGGTCGGTAAGCACCGCCTCCATCCCCCGGCCGCAATCCCAGTAGACTTGAATATGGTTGAGTACCGAGGCGGAGGGATCGCCGCCAAGCCCCTCTCTCGCCATCATCCGAGAAAGCTCCCTGGCCCGCAGCCCGTCATCGCGGGTGGCAAGCAGGAAGGCGCTGTTTTCCGTTAAAAAAGTCGAAGCCATATCGGGGTAGTCCTGGTCGCAGGCCGCCAGCGCCCGATAGAAATGACCGGCCGCCACCTCCCAGTCCGGCCAGGCCTCGGCGGTCGTTCGGGCCCCCGCCTGCAAGCTGTGGAGCAGGCCTGGCTCGGTTTTCAGCCGGGTAAGCGAGGCCACCACCTGCGCTTCGTCATCCCGCCGCACGACCAGACTGTTTTCGCCATGGCGAATATATTCGTCGTGGCCGGTCACATCGTAGACGATCGCCGTCCCGCCGCAGTGAAACATCTCGAGCGGCGGCCCGAACATCCCTTCGACATAGCTGAGTTTGACCAGAACATCGCAGGACCGGTAGATCTCGGCGGTCTGCTGGATCGGGATCCGGGAAAAACATCGATCCACCCCGGGATATGCGGCTACCGCCGAGGAGGTGAGCAGCCACACCTCCCCGACCTCGGCCCGGCGGCACAGGGCAATGGTCCTTTCGACATTCTTAAAGAACACCCCAAGCGGCCCTTCGACCAGGACTCGCAGCTGGCCGGGCCTCCGTTTCTCGACCACGGGTCCGTTCTCGGTATAGATATCCTTGCGGATGCCGTTACGTACTAGAAACGACGGACGGTTGTGATGTATTGCCAGATACTTTTGAATCCACCGGGCCTCGGTAATGACCGGCAGACCGATCCGGTAGGTGTTTTCACACCATTGGCTGAGAATTGCAATGTCTCGCAGGCTGGGATCGTCCGGGTCGCCCGCCTCGAAAAATCGCGATTCGATGGACTGGATAAAATAGAGGTATTTGCGGCTGGGGATCCTCGCCAGCTGGTAGACGCTCTGCCACCAGGTGGCAATGGTCAGGTCGAAGCGTTCCGCCGCCAGACCGGCAGAGGTATGCCAGGCCAATTCGCCGGCGGCGGGATGCCAGCCGTATCTCGCCGGGTCGACCGATTCCCCGGTGATCATGGTCACCGGGTGCCCCAGCCGGTGCAGGCGCGTGGCATGTTCGAAGATCACATAGGTGCCGCCACAGATATCCGGCGTCCCGAGGAGAAAGGCGATCTTCATGGCTGCTCCGTAAAGATGCGCCGATATCTTTTCCGGCCGTCGAGCGGCTGCAGCCAGGCGAGGCCGAGGCGGCGAAAAATAATCGGCGGCCAGACCCCGGTCTCCAGCAGGCCGGCTGGATTTTTCCACAGCTCGATAAGGTTATGCAGCCGCTGTCGGAGGGGAAGGGCCTCCTTGGCGCCAAAGGTGGTGAACTCAAACAACCCGAAATTTTCCAGGTGGTACAGGCGGGCAAAGAAATCGACCTCCCCCGCGGTCGGCCGAAACAGCATGCGGGCATGATGGCCGGCAAACCAGGCCGGCGCCGGCGGCGGACCATGGGATTCGACCAGCGCCGCGGTAAGACTGTCAAACATCGCCAGATAGACCTGCTGCAGGGGCCGAATCCGTTCCTCGAAGAGTCGCCTTTCTTCCGGCAGATCAAGTGCCGTCACCGCAATGGCGAGACGACCGAGGCCTTGTTGCAGCACGGAACAGCCCCGTTCTCGCTGGGCTGCCGCAAGCTCTGTTTCACGGAAATAGCCGTCGGCGCTGCCGTGGCTGGCGCCGAGAACCATTTCAAAGAGTGAGCGGTTATTGTTGTAGACATGGACAAAGGGGCTGTGCGCCGGGTAATCGCAAAAGAGCAGTCCGGTTTTGTCATTCTTGTCGGTCAGCCCCGAAGGAGTGAGGAGCCCCAGATAGCAGCCCTGCACCGACACCGCTTCCTCCAGGGCAAAATAGATATTGTTCTGAATCGACCCTTTCCAGCCGACGTCGACCAGATGCAGCCCCTTCGTCCGGAAATCGACACCGAAGGAATCGAGATAACAGAGAAAATTCTGCCGCTGCTCGTCTCGGTGGTGTTCATACATCTTATGGAAGAGCGGCAGGGCGAGCAGCGCCTGGAAGTGTTCGTGGTGCTGGAGCCCGGCGAGCCGCGCCGTCCAGTCACAGTCCAGCTGGGCGGTGAGCGCGGCCAGCTCGGCCGGGGAAAAATTCAGGCTGAGAACAAACTCGGCCAGGGTCAGGTCGCGGTACTGATCGAAGAGCCGGGAAAAGCTCTCCCGCCCGAGCGGTTGCAGGGAACAGATGAAGGTGGCCTTGCGCGAAACCACCAGATAGTGGCCGGTGATGAGCCGGCCGCCGAACATCTTTTCCTGGTACAGGGTAAAGAGCCGCAGCAGAAACTCCCCTTCCTTCGAGCAGAAGAAAACGTCGCTGACCTGCCTGGCAAAAAGATGGTCAAAGAGACTGGCGATAAAGCGCCAGAGTGTCGCACCCATTTCATGGAAAGGGGTATCCGCCGCGGCGGCGACGATGCGGTCAAAGCGCTGGATCAGGGCCAGGGTCCGCGCCCTGGCCGACCGGTCCTGCCCCTGCCAGTGCTGATACCGCTGTTTTTGGGCGGCGACATCAACGAGGAGCGCTGTGACCCCGGCCCGTTCGGCCATTACCTTATCGGCATGGAGATTGTCACCGACCATCAGCAATTCTTCCGGGCGGCAGCCGAGCTGGCCGCAGATCTCCCCGTACAGCCGGCCGGAACCTTTGCCGATCCCGTAGTCCACGGAGATAAAGACCTCGGTGAAAAAGTCCTCGAAACCGTGATGGGCGAGCATCGCCCTGAAATAGTTCCCTGGAATATAAAAGTCCGAGACCAGGCAGAGCCGCACCCCTTGCCTTTTCAGCCACTCGAGCAGTGCCAGCAGCTCCGGGTAAGGCCTTTGCACCTGTTTTTCGACGGCCAGTTCAATGTTGCAGAAACATTGGACGAACCGTTGTTCCCCAGCCAGCAGTCGGAAATCCTCGGACATGCCATCGACAAGATGATATAGCCGAGTGGCCAGCTCCGGCAGGCTGAATTCGGGATCCCGGCCCCGGCCAAGGCTCTCGCGGCACAGCTTGGCCTCCAGTCGGCGGCGGATGCCGTAGAGGAGGTCGCCGGAAATGTCCCCGAGCAGCAGGGAGAGCTGGTGCGCCGCCAGCACTTTAGTCTCCTCCGGCACCACCGTCCGAAAAACCAGGGTATCGAAATAGTCAAAGCAGATCGCCTTCGGCACCTTGCCGGGCCCAGCCACCATCTTTTTCAGGTCTTCGGCCAGCTGTGAAAACGTTATGGTTTCAGCGCTCTTGTTCATCCGCTCTTTTTTCCATCCGTCGAAGCACGGGTCTGCCCCGGCAACAGGCTATTTGCCAAGGCCCAGAAATTTTGCCGCCCGAAACGGCCATGCCGACTTCATGCTCCGCAGTTCACTCTCCATCGCCGCAACCTGCGCCTGTAACGCGGCTATGGTGGTTTCCTGGTGTTTTATCAGGGCATCCTGCTGTTCGCGCCACTTTTCGCCGTCGTCTTTTTGGATTTTCAGCAGATTATATTCGGAACGGCACGCATATACCTGCATCTTATCGGCGATATTGTTTTTCTCCATCTCGACGAGCCGGGCGTTTCCCTTCGGGAAGAGGACGCCAAGCCCCCACGAATGCTGAAAGGAAAAACCGGGATAGCAGGCGAGCAGCTCCTGCCAGTAGCGTACCGAACCATAATCGCAGGTTTCGGTAATATCGTGGAAAAGCACCACGCCGTTGTCGGCCAGTTTGGGCAGCCAGGTGGTAAAATCGTCGTGCACCGCTTCATAGGTGTGAAAACCGTCGATATGGAGAAGATCAATCGAGCCATCGGCAAAGCCAGCCACCGCATCCTTGAAATAGTGGCGAAGGAGTTGAATATCGGTATCGCCGAAGAGCGACCCGGCTATGGTCTGAACAGTATCATAGACCTGCTGTTCATACTTGCCGGTATGGTCGTCGCCTTCCCAGGTATCGATGGCCACGCAGCGGGTCGCCAGGTGAAAATCCTTGACCGCCTGGCAAAAAGAAAAAAAGGAGGTCCCCCAGTAGGTACCGAGCTCGACAAACAGTTTCGGTCGCAAAAAGGCCATCAGGTCATAGGCAAAGAGCCGGTGGCCATGCCACGGCCACACCCGGTAATCGGGACATACCTTCTCCGCCTCGAATACCGGTTCATGTATATGCCAGATTTTTTCAGTCAATGGGCTGTACCTCGCACTCCAGGAGGGGATTGGTGAAAATTCCGTGCACCACCTTGCCATTGCTCAAGGCCTTGACCAGCAGGACATTGTGGGCCCAGCACTGAATGACATGAAGGAGCGGATGATCGCCCTGGCCGATGCCGAGGGTGATGAGATATTCATCGGGCGCGATATCCGGCCAGACCATCTGCAGGGAGACCAGCTGCCGACCGGCGGCGAGGGCGTAGGACCGCCCATCCAGGCTGAGCGAATTGTCGCCGGCGATACCGTTCCCCACCCGGTCTTTGATGCTGTAGCCGAAAATTACCCGGTCGAGCGGGGTGAAGGCCTCGACAATCATCCGGATCTCCAGGCAGTCTCCGGCGACGACGGTCGTCACGCAGTCTTTGGCGGCTGAGCGGAGGTTGACCTGCCTGATCACCACCTCGCTCGCCCCGGCAATCGATTCGGAGCGGACATCCACCCAGGCCGGATCCTTTGCGGCCCCGGCCGGTGGGGAGGATGCCTCACCGCCGGCCAACACCACGGCGGACCGGTCATTTTTTCGAAACAGTTCGTTATGGACCGCCTTGGTATAATACTCGACGCCTTCAAGAGGCGAACCGGAAAAGATCAACTCGCCGCGATCAAGGACAAGCACCCGCCGGCAGAGGTTGGTAACGGCATGCATGTCATGGGTGACGAGCACCTTGGTGCAGGCCTTCATTTTTTCTTCCATATGGCGGATACATTTCTGCTGAAAAAACATATCGCCAACCGCCAGCGCCTCATCGACGATGAAGATGTCCGGTTTGACATTGATGGCGATGGCAAAGGCCAAGCGGACGAACATCCCGCTCGAATAGGTTTTCACCGGCTGGTCGATAAAGTCGCCGATATCGGCGAAATCTTCGATCTGGCCAAATTTTTCGTCAATCTCCGCCCGGCTGATCCCAAGGATCGATCCATTGAGATAGACATTTTCCCGGCCGGTGAATTCCGGGTTGAAACCGGCTCCGAGTTCCAGCAGGGCGGAGATCTGACCCTGCACCGAGATGGTCCCCGAGGTTGGCTGGAGGATGCCGGTGATCAACTGCAGCAGCGTCGACTTGCCGCTGCCGTTTCGACCGATAATGCCGACGAATTCGCCCTGGAAGATATCGAGCGAGATGTTCTTCAGGGCATGAAAAGGCCGATGGAATTTTTTTCTGAGGGGATGAAAGGCCTCTTTCACCCGGTCGGCGTGGGATTCGTAGAGTTGGTAGGTTTTGGTGACATTTTCTATCGCGATAACTTTTTTTTCCATAAAAACCTACTAAAGAACATCGGCGAACTGTCCTTTCATTTTTCTGAAAACAATCGCCCCCACCAAAAAACAGCACACGGTCACCGTCCAAAAATAGAGGGTGTAAGAGGGTCTTTCCCAAAACGGCACACCATAAATAAAGGAATCCCGATACCCCTGGATAATATAATAGACCGGGTTGAATTTGAGCAGGGTCTGGATTTTTGGCGGCATGATATTGATATCCCAGAAGATCGGGGTTGCCCAGAAGCCCACCTGCATGACCACCGCGACGATCTGCCCGACGTCGCGGATAAAGACATTGAGGGCGGCGACAATCCAGCCCAGGCCGAGGGCCAGGACCGACAGACAGCCCAGATAATAAAAAAACTGCAGGGCATGCCAACCGAACGGAACTTTTTGAAATATCAGGAGGATGAGGAGCAGCAGGACAAAGGCGGCGTGGGTGAACATGCTCGACACCACCTTCACCACCGGCAGGATCTGCGACGGGAAGACCGATTTTTTGATGAGGTGGCCATAGCCGACGATGGCCCCCGCCGACTTGACGACGATATCGGAAAAGACGAACCACGGCGCCATGCCGGCGGTCAGCCAGACCGCAAACGGCACATCATTCATCGGCTTGGTCTTGAAACCGACGCTGAAGACAAACCAGAAGACCAGGATCATCACCGCCGGCTGGATAAAGGTCCAGACAATGCCGAGCATCGAGCCGATATACTGACTGGCAATCTCTCTTTTGGCCAGGGCCAGGATCAACTGGCGCTGCGCGGCGATGAGACGAAGAAATCTGAATACGGGTAACAGCATCACCAGCCTAATACTATGAATTCCATGGGTGCCCACCCCGAAAAAAAGGCGGGAGGGAAATGCAGCCGATCTGGTAATGGTCCGGTACTTTTGGCAATCGTAACCGGAAATCCGCGGGGAACATACCTTCCCGGTGGAGAAGATCGAATATACCAATAATGACGGAAAAAGGCGGCAGTTTAAATCAATTCGGGGAAAAAGGCAAACCGATCTTCGCACCCGGGCGATTCCTCCTATCTGGCGATTAATGCTGCGATTTTCATGGATTACGGGTCAAGACGAGGGAGAAAGCCAAATTTTTCCGATACCGGCAGCCCTTGAAAAATCGTGCAGGACAACAGAAATAAATGCCGTCCGGGCTGGTCGACGCCAGCCAGTCAAACCGATTCGAAGCGTGCCCAGCGGGGGAAGGACAAGGACGTTAAGCATCATCCGCGCCAGATCGAGTTGCAGACCACGGCTGCCGGACGAAAACGTTCAATCAAGGCGGTCATGGACGGCATCCGCCATCTCCATTATCAGCCATCCGCTTTCTTAATGTTTCACAAACATAACGCGCGACGGGCAGCGGAGCCAGATACCTGTCAAACATTTGCTGGTTGTGCCGCCGGATGTTTTGCCATGTATTGTCATCTATCTCACCGAGTACAGATTCAAGCTCTTCCCACTCTCCGTAATTGAAAAACAGTTTAAAATCAGACAAGGGGAAATAGGGGTCAAAGACGGGTACGTCCATTATCAGGGGACCCCCGCACATTAATGACAGAAAGGTAATGCCCCTCCATCCCCAGTGTTTCCCTGTCGTAAAAACGGAGAGACGAGAAGAGGTGATCATTTTCTCGAAATCATCCGGGAACTCTGGATTTTCCTTCAACAATTTAATGACATCAGACATCTCACCGTCTGGAATCACTTTTCGCCACCATGCATCAGGATCATCAACGTCTGATGTCGAAATTGAAGATATGATCTTTTTCCCAACAATTTTTTTGAGAGCCCGGTGCAACATTATCCTATGCCAGGGCCATGCAAAGAGTGTATCCCTGACAACTACATCGTAATCCAGAGAGGTCGAACGATAGCTTTTGATCAGTTCATATCGTAATCGATACAGGAGGAATTCTGGGTCAAACTTTCCGACAGACGTTCTGGGGAGCCTTTTTATTACATTCCGAGCGAGCAGCAACAGCACTATAATTGCCTGTTTAGACCGATGAAACCTGCGCGCAGGTACCGCCATT